>CAZBGM010000037.1:4074-14506 GCA_964491505.1 uncultured Methanomicrobiaceae archaeon
CAGAAACCGTGCGGCGCTTCGCCCTGAAGATGATCAATATCCACCCGGCACTGTTACCGTCCTTCTCAGGTCTGCACGCCCAGCAACAGGCAATCAACTATGGCGTCAAAGTCGCCGGATGCACCGTCCATTTCGTGGATGAGGGTATGGACAGCGGTCCGGTGATTCTCCAGCGCAGTGTACCGGTCTTAGACAATGACACTGAAGACAGCCTGGCAGAACGGATTCTTTTTGAGGAGCACTATGCTCTCCCTGAGGCAGTCCGGCTCTTCTGCACAGATAGCCTTCAGATTGAGGGACGCCGGGTCACGATAACTCCCTGACCGTCCCCGCTCCAAAAAGATTGAAACGCAATGGGAGAAACCCTTGGCACGACCAATAAAACGTAATCAGCGGCGTCGCATTGCACAGGAACGCATCGAACGCCTTTTCGTCATGGCAGAACAGTGGCACGCCACCGATCCCGAACAGAGCGGCACCTGCGTCAGGCGGGCACGGCGGATTGCTATGCGGGAACGGATGCGCATTCCCGTCACCTACCGGCGGCGATTCTGCCGGCACTGCAACGCCTACCTCACTCCCGGCGTTAATCAGCGCATACGCATTCAGAACAACAAGGTAGTCACAACATGCCTTGTCTGCAATACCATCAAACGATATCCAGTGGTTCACCATCATGCAGGGAAATAAAAAAGCACCCAATAAGATACCAAAAGCAACATCCCACAGAAATGCACGGGGAGTTGCCGTAGAGAAGCAAAATCTTCATACCATCAAGCCAACAGTCTGGATAGGAAAGTCCGGCGTGACCGAACAGACCTACGCAGAGATACGCTCACAGGTCCGCGCACGGAAACTGGTAAAGGTCAAGTGGCTTCGCGGTGCCGAGGTAGATCCACGCTCAGTTGCTGAAACGACGGGATTAACCCTCGTACAGGCAGTTGGCAGGACAATGATCCTCGGCAATAAAAAGCGCTGAACGATCACGTGATAGAAACAGAACACTTATTTTTCCTTTTTTCAGCGAATGGTCCGGTTGCCAGAAGGGTCAGCTCGAAATATATAAACCCGCTCCGGACTAAATAATAAAGACTGCTAATTTAAGCATAGGTATCGAGAGTGAATTATTAGATGACTACGGTATATGACATTCCTGCGGACGTGCTGATTCCGCGGGTTGCAAAAGAGCTCGAAGGGCTTGATGCAATTGAAGCTCCGGACTGGGCAACCTTTGCCAAGACCGGCGTTCACAGAGAAGCAGCTCCTTCACAGGATGACTGGTGGTACATTCGTGCAGCATCCGTGCTTCGCAGAATCTACGTGGACGGACCGATCGGTGTACAGCGGATGAGAACATTTTACGGCGGAAAGCAGGACCGGGGTTCAAACCCGTACCGGTTCAGAAAAGGCTCAGGCTCAGTATCCCGCAAGATCCTCCAGCAACTTGAGGCAGCAGGATTTGTTGAGACAGTAAAACAGGGACGCAAAGTATCCCCGGCCGGCCAGAAGTTTCTGGACAATCTCGCACACCAGCTTAAGCCGGTTGTGGCGGAATCTGTTCCCGGCATTGCAAATTACTAATCTGAGGTAAGAAACGATGGGTGACGACGAACTCGCAGAAATCAGACGCAGGCGAATGGAAGAGATGCAGCGATCGCAGGCGAATCCGCAGGCGATGAACGAGGAGATGGAACGGCAAAAACAGGCCGAAAACCAGATCCAGATGATTCTCAAACAGGCTCTTGAGCCTGAAGCCCGTGAACGTCTGAACACCATCAGAATGACCCGCCCGGAATTTGCTGCGTCCATCCAACAGCAGCTTGTCACGCTGGCTCAGTCAGGAAGGCTGCAGAGCAGAATTACTGATGACCAGTTAAAGACGCTGCTCAAACAAGTGACGCCGCAAAAGAAAGAATTCACCATTACCCGTCGTAGATGAAAACAGCCGGAGTGCTCTTTAGCGGTGGAAAGGACAGTTCCCTTGCGGCGCTGCTTCTTGACCGGGAGTATCAGGTGGAACTGAACACGTTCGTCTTTCGTGAAAACACGAACATTGAAAGTGTTGAGTATGCCGCTGATGTTCTCGGTATGCCACTCATAAAAAGAGTGTTCCCGGATGGTTTTCTTGATGAAGTGGTGACTACGATGGCCCGGGACGGGTTTCCGAACAACGCCATCAACCTTGTGCACAGGAACGCTATCTGCTCGCTTGCAGGCGGGTATGATGTTATAGGGGATGGGACACGGCTGAATGACCGTGTGCCAATGCTTGGCCTTGACGATGTACAGCGCATCGAAGCAAGGTATAAGAGCGCCCTCGTGCGTCCTCTGCTCGGATATCCCCGATCACAGGTGGACTACCTCACCGAACAACACTTTGTTGTCAGGTATGGAGAGACCGGTGAGATCGCAAACGGGGATTATGAACATGAGATCCGTGCAGCATTCAGAACACAGGGAATCAACCCACAGGATATCTTCCCGGCACACCACAGCCAGTCGCTGGTCGTGGGCCGTACGCCGGAAGATATCCCAATGAAGTGATTAAATATGAGCAAATTACAAAAAGGCCGGAAAATCCGGTTCGCAAAGGCATGTGAGCAAAACCGCCGCGTGCCTTCATGGGTTATCATTAAGACAAAACGGGGTGTTATGACACATCCCAAGCGCCGCAACTGGCGCCGCAGTAAGCTGAAGGTGTGATAGAGCCATGGCAGACATTCTTGAAGAACAGATCTATGTCATTCCGCTCCGGGACGTGAAACGTGCACCACGGTGGAAGCGCAGCCAGCGGGCAGTAAAAGAGATCCGCGCCTACCTCGAAAAACACCTCAAAACTGACGATGTTAAAATCGATCAGGATCTCAACGAGAAGCTTTGGGAACGCGGCAGTCAGAAACCGCCACGCAAAGTCCGTGTCCGGGCAATGAAGTTCGAAGACGGTCACGTTGAGGTTGCACTTGCAGAGGAAACTGAGGTGCAGAAAGAGAAGAAGCGCCCGGCATGGATCCGCAAGACCGAGGCACCAGTCGAAGAGGAAGAAGAGATCGTCGTTGAAGACGTTGCAGAGGCCGAAGAAGAGGAAGCCAAAGCTGAGGACGCAGACGAAGAGCCAGAGACTGCTGAGGAAGAAGAAGCTGAAGCAGAGGTTTCTGAAGAAGAGACCACTGAAGAAGCTGAAACTGAAGAAACGCCCGTGTCCGGTGAAGAAACCGGCGACGTGAAAGAGAAGACCGAGTAATGTCCGAGACTATTGCCTTCAGGGGAGACGAAAACATCGGGATTTTTACCCGCGTCTTCGAGGATGTCGCCTTTGTTCCGCTCGGTATTGCGGACGACTACCGTGAGGCACTCATCGAGCGCCTTGGCGTTGAAGTTGTCGAGGTGACGATCCAGGGAAGTGCAATTATTGGTTCGCTTCTGATGGGCAACAACAAAGGATTTGTTGTCAGCGGCCTTGCGTTACCCGAAGAGGTGGCTATTCTTGAGCAGTACCGTGAGGTACTTCGGCTTGAGAATACCATGAACGCCGCCGGCAACATCATCCTCGCGAACGACGAGGTTGCTGTCATTCACCCGGACATCCCTGAGAAAGTCGGCGAAAAGATCGCTGATCATCTCGATGTGGATGTGCTGTTGATGAAAATCGGAGGAATTTATACAGTGGGAATGGCTGGTGTCGCGACAAACCGTGGCATTATCCTCAACCCACGTGCCTCCGAACATGAGATCGAAGCTATTGCGAAGTATACCGACCTTCCAATCGGTACCGGCTCGGTGAATATGGGAGGATTTCTTCCCGGCACCGGCCTTCTCGCAAACACAAAAGGCTTCATCGCAGGAGCGGCCACCAGCGGATTTGAACTTGGCAGGATAGACGAAGTATTCGGATTTGTGGAGTGATACAAACAATGACAGAACAACAATTTGAGGTTAAGGGCACGTTTCGTATTGACGGAAACTGGCTGCCATATACGAAAAACGTAGCGGCACCCAACGAGAAGCTTGCATCCGAGCGGATCTACACCGTCATCGGCAGCAAGCACCGCCTCAAGAGAAATTATATCCGTATTGACACAGTTACTTTGATCGAAGAGTGAATACCATGGAACATGTGGACCCCCGCGAGATAGAGATGCTCAAACAGTATCTCAACGAGTTTGGACAACAGATTGAAATCCAATCCCAGCAGCTCACTATGCTGGAAAATAAACGCATGGAAGCCATGGCTGCCACGGAGACCATCCGGGGTCTGAAGGAGGCACCGGGCGCAACGGTGCTTCTTCAGATTGGCGGCGGGGCAAGCATGAGGGTACAGGCACCCAACCCTGATGAAATTCTTATAAACATCGGTTCTGATGTTATCATTACGAAGAATGCAGACGATGCCAGCAGTTTTCTCGAAGACCGCATGACTGAAGTTGAAGCAATGGAAAAACGCATCGCGAGTTCCATTACCGATCTTCAGCGACAGGCACAGGAAGTGTCACGAAAGATCGAGATGGCATATCAGCAGGTTCAGGGCGCCGGGCAGTACCAGACCGGGTATGAGTGAGCATGTTTAAGTCGCTCAGAGAAAAACTCGGCGGTATCACGAAAAAATTAAGCACAACGATCGAAGAAGAAACCGCCGATGATAACGCTCTGCCTGAAGCAATTCAGCAGGCAGAGGCAGACCAACCGGCAGTGACCACGCCGCCAGAAACGGCGGAGGTCCAAAAAACCCCTTTTACAAAAAAAGTTTCCACGCTTCTGCGGGACCGTGAGGTCTACATCAAGGAAAAGAGCATTGAAGAGCCACTCTTTGAACTGCAAATGATTCTTCTTGAGAATGACGTAGCCTATCCGACAGCCGAGGCAATCATCGAAACGATGAAGGAAGAACTCACCGGCAACACCCGCCGGGTGGGGAGTTCTGTCGAGGAACTGGTGACCGAGAGCCTTCGCGCTGCCCTTCTTCAGGTGCTAGGCGTTGGATTCTCACTGACCGACTACATTAAAACCCATGAAAAACCGGTGAAGGTCCTCTTTACCGGCGTAAATGGTGTCGGAAAAACCACGACCATCGCAAAGATTGCCCATTATCTTCAGGCACAGGGCTATTCAGTAGTAATCGGATCAGGAGATACCTATCGGGCCGGCGCCAACCAGCAGATGCTCACCCACGCCGAGCGTATCGGCGTGAAAGTCATTCAGCATCAGGAAGGTGGCGACCCATCTGCCGTGCTCTTTGATACGGTCGGCTATGCAAAGGCCCACAACATCGACGTGGTCCTTGCCGATACCGCCGGGCGGTTTCACAACCGCACGAATCTGATGAAACAGCTTGAGAAGATGCGCCGCGTGATGGAACCTGATATCATTGCCTATGTCGATGAGGCAATTGCCGGCAACGACGCCGTTGTCCGGGCTGAAGAGTTCAACAACGCCGTCGGCGCTGATGCCATTGTGCTTACGAAGGCTGACATGGACCCAAAAGGCGGTGCAGCGATCTCCATTGCGCACACCATTGGAAAGCCAGTCATGTTCCTTGGCGTTGGTCAGGGCTATGACGATGTAATTCCTTTTGATTCAGAGGCGATTGTCGCCGATCTCCTGGATGGTGCTTAGACCATGATGGATAAACTCGGAACCGGCCTGAAAGACGCCGTCAAAAAACTCGCCGGCAAGAGTGTCGTTGACCGGGCAGCCGTTGAAGAACTGGTAAAAGATCTTCAGCGGGCGCTCCTCCAGTCTGATGTCAACGTCAAGCTGGTGATGACTCTCTCGCAGTCGATCAAGAAACGTGCTCTTGACGAAGAACCACCACAGGGCATGAATGCCCGTGAGCATGTTCTTCGTATCGTCTACGAGGAACTTGTTGCCCTGATGGGCGGCGAGGTCGAGGTCACACTCACTCCTCAGACGATCCTTATGGCCGGCCTGCAGGGCAGCGGTAAGACGACGACGACCGGGAAACTTGCCCGCTATTTCCAGCGCAAGGGTCTCCGGGTCGGTGTTGTCTGTGCCGATGTCTTCCGGCCGGGGGCCTATGACCAGCTCAAAACACTCTGTGATCAGATCAATATTCCCTGCTACGGCGAACCCGGTGAGACTGATGCGGTCGGTGTAACAAAACGCGGTCTTAAAAGTCTTGGCACGGTTGATGTCAGGATTGTTGATACGCAGGGGCGCCACGGTCTGGAAAACGATCTCATCGCCGAGATTATCGCGCTTAATACGCTTACAAAAGCCGACCACCGCTGGCTTGTCATCGATGCGGCTCTTGGGCAGCAGGCACGCGATCAGGCGGCACGCTTCCATGAGGCAATCGACATCGACGGCGTTATCATCACCAAGATGGACGGAACCGCAAAAGGTGGCGGTGCACTTTCAGCAGTCGCTGAAACAGGCTCCGGGATCGTCTTCATCGGAAACGGTGAGACGATCAACGATCTCGAACGGTTTGATCCTGACGGTTTCATCTCCCGGCTCCTGGGAATGGGAGATCTGCGGGCGCTTATCGAACGTGCCGAAGAAGCGATGGGTGACGATGAGATCGATGTGAATGCGATGCTCAAAGGCAAGTTCACCCTTCGTGACATGTATAAGCAGCTTGAGTCTATCAAGAAGATGGGGCCGTTGAAGCAGGTCATGGGTATGATCCCGACCGGCGGCTTTGATATGCCTGATGAAGCCCTCGATGTCACCTCGGTGAAGATGGAGCGCTATAAGATCGTCATGGACTCAATGACTGATGAAGAGCTGGAGAATCCGACTCTCATCAACAGCTCGCGGACCAACAGAATTGCCCTTGGCGCCGGAGCAAAGCCAGAGGAAGTGCGTGAACTTATCAAGTATTATAAGACAATGCAGAAGACTATGAAAGCCATGCGTGGCGGCATGGGCGGCGGCAAATTCAACATGCAGCGAATGATGAAGAAGTTCGGCGGCATGTAAAGACCCGCACCACTATTTATTCTATGAAACGATTCTGTATTTTGGGTCACCGTGCGGTGACAAACGGAGAATTTCCACTCAATGATATGCCCGGCTCAGCCGGACGTATTGACGTGCTCTGCCGCTGTGTGAACTCGTGCTTCTTCCTGTCCCACGAATTCCGGCGGGACGTGGAATGCTATCTGGTGCTTATGGGCGAGCCCGAGGCCCCAAAGACCGTGATGTTCCGGGGCAGTGAGCTGAAATATCTCAACCCGGACGAGCGCAGTGCCGGTTCGCTTCTCAAAAAAGCACTTGCCCTCCCCTACACTGAAACATTCATGAAATCAACACCGGGAGTGTATGTGAGAACCGGCGGCCTTGAGCGTCTTCTTGAAGAGATTCCCTTTGCCGTCCTTGACGAGAACGGCGAGGACATCCGTGCCTGCACCGACCTGCCGGACGATCTGCTTCTGTGCGATCACATGAACTTCACGCCGGAAGAAGAAGCACTGATGGCAGACGCACCACGGATCTCAGTTGGACCCACGGTATTGCATGCCGACCACACGATTACCGTTGTCCTGAATGAACAGGACCGGCGGGAGGTTTCGGTGACCGAAATAAAAAAGGAAACAGTATGACCGACGCAACAGAACACACCACTCAGGAGAGCACCGAACCGGACGTCCTCTCCCAGGCAGCAGCAGTGCTGGACTTCGGCCCCGTCTGCGATCACTGTCTCGGACGGATGTTTGGCAAACGCTCTTTCGCTCTGTCAAACGCCGAGCGTGGCCGTGCCCTTCGGACTGCCGTCGCACTACAGGCCAACACACCGTTTGAGGCAGAAGAAGACGGGTGCTGGATCTGCGAGAACATCTGTGACGAAACAGACGAACTGGCAGCACATGCCGTCGCCGCACTTGATGGCATCGAATGTAACACGATGCTCGTCGGTTCCCGGGTGCCACCAATGATTAGCGAGAGTGAAGAGATGGTCTGGAGTGATCTGGGCCTCTCCTCTCCCGAACCATTAAAAGCCCAGATCAACCGCGAGGTTGGCAAGAAAGTCAGCGCTGCAACCGGCATTCCGGTGGAATTTACCCGCCCGGATCTGGTATTAATTCTGGATCTTGCAACGAAAGAAGTCGAAGTCCAGATCAATCCAATCTACATCTACGGCCGATACTGCAAGTATGAACGTGGCATCCCCCAGACCCGCTGGCACTGCATCGCATGTCAGGGCAGAGGATGTGAACGCTGCAACTTCACTGGTAAGATGTATCAGACCTCGGTGGAAGAGCTGATCGGCGGGCCGGTCATCGTTGCCTGCGACGCTGAGGATGCTATCCTGCATGGCGCAGGCCGGGAAGATATCGATGCCCGGATGCTCGGTGACGGACGACCCTTCGTCATTGAAGTCGTGCACCCCAACAAACGGACTGCTTCTCTGGCAGAACTCCAGAAAGAAGTGAACGAAGCAGCAGCAGGTCGGGTCTCGATTACCCTCGACCATCTCAGCTCCCGGCGCGAGGTGGAAAAGATTAAATCTGGCAAAGCGCATAAAAAGTACAGCATTCTGGTAGAGATAGACGGCAGTATCTCAGAAGATGAGCTTGAATCTGCAATCGAAGGCCTCAAAGGGGTAACAATCGCTCAGCGCACCCCTGAGAGAGTGGCACACAGGCGTGCGGACAAAATCCGAAAACGCCGTGTCATTGATATCACGTGCACCGGAATGGAAGAGAACCTGTATCGGTTTGAAATAACCGGAGAAGCAGGACTCTACATTAAGGAGCTCATATCAGGTGACAACGAACGGACAGACCCAAATCTTGCCGGGATTCTTGGTAAACCCGCCCGCGTCATCTATCTGGATGTCGTGATGGTTGAGGGGGTTGTCCCCGAAACATCAACAAATAACAGTGAGGAATGAAACATGGCACATCATAATGGAATGAGAAAAAAGACCCGCTATAAGTTCAAGAAAGATCTCCGTACCCGCGGTCTTACACCGGTAACCAGGTCTATTCAGGTTTTTGAAGAAGGACAGCGCGTCCACATCGTCTGTGACTCAAGTACTCAGAACGGTATGCCCCACCGGAGATTCCACGGCAAGACCGGAACAGTCGTCGGCCGACAGGGACGTGCCTGGGTTCTTACCATCAAAGACGGCAACAAGACGAAGACCGTCGTCTCCCGTCCGCAACATCTAAGACCTCAGAAATAATAATTCTCTTTTATTGGGAGATTGGCATGAAAGTAAAACAAATCATTGAAGAGGAGCGTATTACGCTTCCGGAAGTCAAAGAGACTCTTCTCAGGATGGAAGCCGAACGGCTCGAATCAGGCAAGGAAATGTCCTATGAACTAAGAAAGAGTATTGAACATGCCAATCAGCTCGCACAAACCGACGCGGAGAGTTCCCGTAAGCTTGTTGAAAAGCTTCTGGTACTTGAGAAGATCAAGCCCGACATTGCCTTCCGGATTGTCAACATCATGCCCAAAAACAGGGATGAACTACGGGCCATTTATGCAAAAGAGCGCTTTACCCTCGATGGTGAAGAACTTGATGCGATCCTCGACCTCGTAAAAGCACACTTCTAATACCTCTGGAAATACACATACTGTAGGTAAGGTGCGTTCATGAAGAGTGACAGGAAAGAAATTAACGCGGTCGTTTTAGATTATCTTCCGCGTGGACACATGAGCGGAAAGCGACCCCAATATAAAAACGAGCCGTTAATTCAGGCGGTGGGGACGGATCAGTTCAAGCTTCTTGAGCTTACGCCCAAACCAAATACTGATCTTCAGCTCCATGACCGTGTATATATCGGGGATCAGCAACGCGATAAAATCGAACGGGTGAAGCGGCGCATTGGCTATCAGGATCTGACATCAACAGCAAAGCTCGAACTTCCCTTTGCAATTACCGATATTGTAAAAGAGAATGAAGGCCGGTTTGTTGAACTCTTCAACACCGCTGTTCCCATCAGCCAGAAACTGCACATGCTTCACCTGATTCCGGGTATCGGCAAGAAACTCCTATGGGAGATTCTTGAAGAGCGGGAGAAGAAACACTTTGACAGTTTCGAAGATATTTCCACCCGGATTAAGTCTCTGCCACACCCGGAAAAGATGGTTGTGAACCGCGTTATCGAAGAGCTTGAGGATCCGGAAGTGAAATACCGGCTCTTTACCTCACGATGAAAGCCCCGCGTGATCAACATTTTCTGATAAGCAAAAAGGTCGTTGACCGGATTGCCGGGTTTGCAAAGGATGCGGGCATCGCCAACCGCCGGGTTCTTGAGATTGGACCCGGCAAAGGTATCCTGACCCAGGCACTTTTAGAACGCGATGCAAATGTGGTCGCGATTGAACTTGACAAAAACCTTGTCACATTTCTGAAAGATCGTTTTAAAAAAGCGATTACGGCAGGACGCCTTGAGCTCATCGAAGGAAACGCTGTTCGCTGTGAATACCCTGAGTTCGATCTGGTGGTTGCAAACCTCCC
>CAZBGM010000038.1:0-1741 GCA_964491505.1 uncultured Methanomicrobiaceae archaeon
GTATTTGAATGAAGTGTCAAACTTGGGCTCCAACTTTTGCACGGGAATAGTGCCCGTTTTTTCCATTGAATTGAGCACGAATTATCCATTCCATTCGTGGATTTTTGACTCTTACATTTTTTTGTAGTAGATAACTGCTTAATCTACAGAAAAATTAGTAGCGCAACGCAATTTTTATCAGATCATTTTTACAGATTCGCGGCATAGATCTTCTCAGTATAATCATGAGGGTGAGAACATAACCGATTCAACAGCAGGGAACTGCCTGGAAGAAGACGAAACGGGATGCTGGTGGAAAGAACGGCGCTGGCGATATGGGTCCCTGCTTATCGCTATTGTGCTTCTTACCGCCCTCTACCCCTTCCTCGACAAAACAGCAACCGGCATGATCATTCTACAGGCCCTCAACTCCTGTATGCTTATTCTGATTATCTATACTCTTGCCATCCGTCGGACTGCCTATTACATGGCCCTGATTCTTGTCATACCGGCATTGATCCTAGGTTGGGCTAACATCATTCTAAGTGTCCCACTGCTTGAGATCATCTCCGGCATCTCTCTGATAGCAGTCTATGCACTTACGGTGCTCATACTCTTTCGTGATCTTTTCTCAGAGGGTGAGATCACAGAAGACACAGTCTATGGCGCAATCTGCACCTATCTTTTATTCGGACACATGTGGGGGACTGCCTACTACACTATCTCAAACCTTGACCCGGGTGCATTCCTTTTTAACCTGACGGCTTATCCCGGCGGTGCTCTGCAACAGTTTGACCTCCTCTACTTTAGTTTCATAACTCTCACAACAACCGGATATGGTGATATCGTCCCAACTCTTGGCATTGTCAAAATGCTCGCACTCTTTGAGACAGTTATCGGCACAATTTTTATTGCCGTTTTTATGGCACGTCTTGTTGGTCACCTCGCGATATCAGCTGGTAAAAAAGAAAAATGAATGGAAATATCATCACCGTGGAGCATCTGTCTCATGCCTATGGAGATTTACAGGCCGTCCGTAATATCTCCTTTACGGTAAAAAAAGGGGAAATCTTCTCGTTTCTCGGGCCAAACGGGGCAGGGAAAAGCACGGCAATCAGCGTCCTTATCACGCTCCTGTCACTTCAGCAAGGGACAGTCACCATCGCCGGATATGATCTGAAAGAGAATCCAAATGGCATACGCCGTTCGATTGGCATCGTCTTTCAGGAGATTACCCTTGATCGTGATATGAACGTACGCGAAACCCTTGAATTTCATGGCCGTCTCTATAATATCCCCCATGATGAACGAAAGAAACGCACCCAAAATCTTTTGGAACTCGTTGAACTTGAGGATAAAGCAGATGTTTTAACCCGGCACCTCTCAGGCGGCATGAAACGGCGCCTTGAGATTGCACGCGGTCTGATGACCCGGCCGGAAGTGCTCTTTCTTGACGAACCCACCATCGGACTTGACCCCCAGACACGGATGCGGGTCTGGGAATATCTGGAAGAGGTCAACCGGGCAGGAACAACCATCTTCCTGACAACACACTATATGGACGAAGCGGATCATCTCTCAGACGAGATAGCCATCATCGATCACGGGAAGATTATTGTGACCGGCACACCAGATACACTCAAAAATACCCTCGGTGAAGACCTCATCGTTATCGCATCAGATCAGAACGAACGTGCAGCAGAGATTCTCTCCGTGATGGATGGCGTTAAAGAGGTGACAATCCGGAACGATGAACTTCTGA
>CAZBGM010000038.1:1841-14230 GCA_964491505.1 uncultured Methanomicrobiaceae archaeon
GTCCTGAATATCAGTTATCTGACCTTTATGGGAGCAGGAGTTATTGCGATGACAACTCTTTTTACCAGCATTTATGGTGGATTCGTTCTGCTTTTTGACAAAAACTGGGGCCTGATGAGGGAGATCATGGCAAGTCCGCTGCCACGCCGGGATATCGTGATCGGGATCGCCGGTTCCGGTGTCACGAAGTCATGGATTCAGACGACTGTTGTCATTCTCTTTGGTCTGCTGCTGGGCGTGCACTTTTTTACCGGCCAGTCACCCCTCCGGACAGTCGTCTCGTTTGGCGGGATTTTTCTCTTTGTTGCCCTCTTTTCCGCAGGATTTGTATTTCTTTCAGCGGCGCTTGCCCTTTCGATGGACTCACCTGAAGGATTCCAGGGGATCACGACACTGCTTACCATGCCCCTCTTCTTCGTCTCAAACGCTCTCTACCCAATCACCGGTCTGCCACAGATACTCCAGGATATTGCTGTGGTAAATCCACTCTCGCACCTCGTTCGGGGCATCAGATATTTTGCCATCGGGGATGATTTCACTGCCGTTGGCATGCATATTGTCACAACACCCGGCGAGGTTCTGATCTCACTTGGCGTCCTTTTCATCTTCGTCGTGATTATGTTTGCCTTTGCCCTCCGGCAGGTCAACAGAACCGTAGTAACCTGAGAAATAATATCTGAAATACTTTAGAGAAAACAGAACGTCAGGCAGGCACAGACTGAGTACTTAAAAAATATCTGAAAAAGGATGACTAAAACTATCCGTACTGAAAAAAGACAGGATTTAAGGGAATAGTATTCCCTTTTAATCTATTTCATCACGTTCTTCAACCATCATGCGGATTTGCATGTCGTCCTGAGTCAGGCAGACTGAGTAGTCCGGGCAAACCGTGTGCCCAGCAAGCACCTGAACTTCTTCACGCTCATACAGATCATCCTCGCAGAGGGGTCTCAGAATTTCATGTCCGTATATCATTGGTCACTCCAAACTTGTTGTCTAAGTTCACATTCACCCATGTAGATATATATACTTGTTGGTGGCTGCAGCAACGCTGGATTGAAGATAAAGGGAAGTTCTTGCTCTCAATACTAAAAAGGAGGGATTAATCAATATTTCCAGGAAATATTCTATTTATCTTCTTCTATTCACCAAAAAGAACCATAGGCATGAATGAAATTGTTCTCACTTGAAGATTAGCTCAGATATCTGGATTTTAAAGCCTATTCCGAGGTGTTTACTCCCCACTCAGACGACCCATGCGCGCAAATTGGCACCAAATAATTCTGCAAAAACATATGCGTCGCCGCAGAGGTGCCGCACAATATCTGAGGTGAATATATATATCTGAATTTTATGAGCCCTTAAAAATAGCTCATTCCCGCAACACAAACGAACGTTCAATTTTTGCCTGAATAGTAGACTTTGGATACGAACCAGTCACACGATCCACAAGTTGTCCATGAGAGAAAAATAATAAAGTGGGAATCGCCGATATCTGGAATTGCATTCCGAGAGAGGGTGCTTCATCAGTATTACATTTTCCAAAGGTAACCTGTCCCGCATACTCCACAGCAAGTTCAGAAATTAATGGACCAACCTGACGACAAGGGCCGCACCATTCAGCCCAGAAATCAATCACCACAAAAGCATGATCCCTTATGAATTCAGCAAAAGAATGCTCGCTGATTTCATGAACGCTACCAGTGAGACCTTGCAGAAAAATCTCCTGTTCCATCTCTTTGAGTCGTTGTGCCCTGAGTTCCTGAAGCTCATCATCTTCGTGAAAATCATCAATCATACGTCCTGTACTCTTAGTTGTTTAGTCCTTCAGCCTTCTCATTTTTCATTGCATCGTGTATGAAGCCAGCCTCACTTCTGTTTTGATAAGAAATCAGAGAGTGACTTTCATTGCAACGACAGGAAAACAATGAACTTATTTCCCTTTTTTTGAGAATTTAAGGAAGAGTCACATGAAAAAGTATATTGCGCCAGAGTGCTAATTTAATAGAGCAGCGAGGTGGGGTAGTCAGGAAATCCCGACGGGCTCATAACCCGTAGATCAATGGTTCAAATCCATTCCTCGCTATTCTTCTTTTTGAGAGATTTCACAAAGCAATTATCACTTATTATCTCTAATTCTCATACATATCATGAGACGGAGTCTTATTTTTGCAGGAATCTGCCTAATACTGGTAGCATGTTGTGCTGGATGCGCAGATGATGCCCAAAATGCTGTCGATACGAACGATAAAACACCCCCAACAGCAGAAGAGACTCCATCCATCCCGACATCTTCTTCCACCCCTGTGCCGGTAGACTTTGTCTCGTATGTGAATACAGCGACAAAAGTTCTCCTCCCTACGATGAACAATCTTGAAAATCAGCTTCCCCTCATCTACTCAGACCCAACCTACCCTGTCAGTGAACTTCAGGCTGAAAACGCACAATTCAGTGAGAAAGCAGAAGCCTTCCTCAACTCACTCGATACCATCGATATTTCCGGAGAGCATCAGCCAGCATCTCTCGCATTCAGGACATTCCTGTTTCAGGCCGTATCCGGATCTGATTCAATCGCAAAAGGAACAGAAAATTTTGTGGCGGGCAACGATTATCTGGCGCAACCCTATCTTGATTCAGTCCCTGAGATCTTTGATGAAGCTCGAAAAGCACGGAGCACAGCACTTAGCCTGATAGGAGACCTCTCAACAACGGAAGAAATACCAGCAGAGACACAGACGCCAACAACCAGCGAGCAGTCAGATGATGATTTTGTATCCTACATGAACACTGCTTCTGCAATTCTCCTGCCGGTGATGGATGAAATGGTACGCGAGATCCCACAGATTCATTCTGACATCGCCTATGATCCCAGTGAGCTTGAGACATTAAACGACCAGTTTGGTGAACGGGCATCATCTTATCTGAAAGGACTGGACAAACTCGAAGTCTCAAATGAATATGAAAATGCACTGTTGCCATTTCGAAAGTTTCTGTCTTCCGCAATCGAGGGTTCAGATTCACTTGCAAAAGGGATCGTAAATGTTCGGGCTGGCAATGATTATATCGCTCAGCCGTATCTCGATTCTGTTGAAATCACCTTTAATGAAGGTAAAGAATATCGCCGCGAAGCGATCAATCTCATCGGAACACTGACTACAAAAAGATAAGAGCCGAGAAAAAAGAGAGAATACTTTTTCCAAATTTATTTTTCAAACGACCCAAGTTCTGACTGATAACTTCCGGCAATGTAATCGACACACCGGCAGCAGGAGCATTCTCCCGGTACCACAAGTGGGTACTCCCCAGTCAGACACGCCATGCAAAGGTCTTCCCGTTTAATGCCGGTTGCCGCAATCAGTGCATCCAGTGAAACGTAATGGAGAGATGTTGCCCCAATAGAGGAACAGACCTCAGATTCCTCCTTGTCACTTGCAATAAGTTCCTCACGCGTCGGCATATCGACCCCCAGATAACAGGGAAACCGAATCGGCGGAGATCCAATTCGCAAGTGCACCTCTGCCGCGCCCGCCTCTTTAACGATATTGATGAGACGGCGTGAAGTCGTGCCACGCACAATCGAGTCATCAACTAACACAACCGAGTTGCCATTCAGATGCTGTTTGATAGGATTGAGTTTTATTCGTACCGCATTCTCACGGGCACTCTGGTTTGGCATAATAAACGTCCGCCCCATGTACCGGTTCTTCATCAGACCTTCACGATAGGGCGCACCAGAACCTTCGGCATAACCAACCGCATGAGCAATACCTGAGTCCGGGACCGGGGAGACCAGATCAGCATCAACCGGCGCCTCGTGATAGAGAGCCTCACCGATTCTCCGCCGCACATCATACACCAGTTTCCCTTCGATAACCGAGTCCGCACGCGAAAAATAAATATATTCAAAAATACAGTGTGCTCTGTTGCTGGCATTGGCAATTTGCAGACAGTCAATACCTTCAGCAGAGATCCTTATAACCTCTCCCGGTTTAACATCACGGAGAAATTCGCCGTTCAGTGCATCAATCGCAACACTCTCAGAACAGGCAATATATCCCCCCTCAGTCTTTCCAATGCAGAGTGGTCTGATACCCAGTGGGTCTCTGAAAGCATAGACCACATCATCGACCATCATCACAACCGAATACGAACCATAAAGTTTTTTCATGCACAGCAGGATAGCATCCTCAACAGAACCGGACTGCCGAATCTCATCTGCGATAATATTGCCTATGACTTCGGTATCAGTTGTTGTACAGAAAATCTGGCCGCGTTGTTCATATTCATCACGAAGTGCCAGCGAGTTAATGAGATTCCCGTTGTGGGCGATGGCGATCTGTTTTCCCCTGAAGATAAAATTAAACGGCTGAATGTTTTCAGGAATTTTAGCGCCGGTGGTAGGGTATCTAACATGACCAATACCAACAGAACCTTTCAGACGCTGTAACACTTCAGCATCAAATACTTCAGAGACGAGACCCTCGTCTTTGTACTTATGAAGGCAAATACCATCAAAAACAGATATCCCGGCGCTCTCCTGTCCACGGTGCTGCAAAGCATAGAGCGCGTAATAGATCGGGAAGGACACACCGCCAGCATCCACGATGCCAACGATACCACACATAGTTTGTTAATTCCTGTGCAAAATAAAGTTGTGTTGTTCTAATGTGTTGGCTTTTGGGATTTCTTGCTGACCCAGTTATACTTGCGCATTCTGGAAGATTTACCAAAACCACAGGCAGAGCAGACCTTGTGGCGTGCGTGGAAAGAAACCCTTCCACAGCGCCTGCAGGTGATGTGCGTTGTCTTCTGCCGTTTTCCCATTGAGGGCGTACCTTTACTCATTGAATCTTACTCCTAAAATGTATCTTATTCCACCGACGGAGAGATGTAAATAACATTGTCTCCGCGAACAATCAATGTCCCCTGTTTTCTTGTGCTGCCTTCAAGAATTTCTTCGGCATTTTCCAGTACGAGGTTCATATGGACATCATAACCCTGCAGAACGCCGCGAATTTCGCGCCCGCCCTTCAGGCTTACAATAACCGGTTTCTGATTCAGTGCTTTATCCAAAATATCAAGCGGTCGTTTCGTCATGGGACACCACAGTTTAACTCGGTGAAGAGTAATATAATTGCACTTGGAAGCTAGATAAATCTAGCGCAGTTATACATATTATTTCGATGTAATAACGAATAATGAATATCATTTACTACGAAAAACAGACAGATTAAAAAGAGGGAACATACTGACATATGGTAAAAATACAACTCAAACAAAGGCATACTCTCAGGCGATCAAAGCAGTTGAAACTCTGGACGGGACTAAAAAATGAGATTGGGGATGAGAGCGATCTCTTTACTTCACCAGACGTTGAAATGGTCGAAACAACCGGAGATATCACCCTGTACCTCCTCGATAAAAAACCGCTCATCTTCGAAAAGAGAGATGGATGGGTCTTCCCTACCCTAAAGGGGGCACTTGAACGCCCCTTTACATCCCGACGCATCACCGTAGACTCCGGTGCCGTGCCACATATGGCAAATGGTGCCAATGTGATGCGCCCGGGTGTAGTGGGCATCACTGATGATGTGAAGGCAGGGCGCCCAGTCATTATCGCAGAAGAGCGTTACAATAAGCCACTGGCAATCGGAATTGCCCTTTATGATGCAGAGGAGATGAGGGAAACCGAGAGCGGCAAAGTCGCAAAAAATATTCACGCTGTCGGGGATGAAATCTGGAATCTCGAGATTTAGCGTAAAAATATCAATTCTATTTTTATCAAAGAGTCTCTAAAACAATTTTTTGTCCCCGTTTGGTCCAGAAAAACAATACCATTAAATAAATTCCATTCTACATCTTTTTCATGGCTAAAATTCTCAGTTCTATTCTCAAAAAGAACACCACCAGTGCTGACGAAGATGACTATATGGAGCTGGATCTTGCCAACTATGAGGTTGCGGCAGGCGAGAGTGCAGCTTCAATGTATGTCAAGATTGCAACGATTGCTGACCTGAAAGATGCGCCCCGCGTCAAAGATGAGATCTACAACGGCAATATCGTTATCGTCGACATTGGTCGGTTAAAGATGGACAAGATCACTTACGAGCGGGTTCTCAAAGATCTACGTGACGTTGCAGCAGATGTAAATGGAGATATTGTTGGTCTTGGTGACCAGAAATATGTGATTATCACTCCGATGTCTGTAAAAGTTTCACGCGAGAAGATTGGCGGCGGAGCGTAATCCGACGTGAAGCGAGTCGTTGTTGCACCCTGTCCATATTGCTCAGCGAATATCGAATATCTGTACTATACCGAAGAAATACCCTATTTTTCAGAGATTCTCATCACAAGTGCATCATGTCCCTGTGGCTACCGTCTGACCGATACGATGGTCATCGGGGAGAGTAAACCTGTCCGCTATATTTTTCCCGTTCAGGAACCTTCGGACCTAAATGCCAGAGTGGTGCGCAGTACAACCGGCACAATTGAAATCCCTGAATTTGGTGTGAATATCGAACCCGGGCCAATATGTGAAGGATTTATCTCAAATGTGGAAGGCGTCCTCGACCGCGTAGAACGCGCTGTAAACATGGCTCTTTCCTGGACCTATGGAGATGAACTGGAAAATGCCATCAAACTTCAGGCAACAATTCAGGAGGCTCGTGAAGGGAAGGTTCCATTTACCCTTATTATTCAGGATCAAGATGGCAATAGTGCAATCATTCATCCCAATGCAGTGAAAGAGCCTGCCCTTGATGAGGACAATCCAAAACAGGACGATGTGAATCTGAAAGATAAATCCTAAACTACTTTTTACAGAATACCCAGATGCGTCTAAAGCAAGTCAGATCACGAGCACAACAGCGAAAATACATAAAAAAGAACGGTGAGTTTATTCGACAGCTTTTCCCCGAAGACGCACACCTGGCGTTTCCGAGACTACGCCAACAACCTTCGCTTCAGGAAGAATGCGCACAATTTCAGGCAGGCTCTCTTCCGGAGCAATGAAGACGTAACCCATACCCATATTGAATGTCCGGTACATCTCCATTTCATCGACATTTCCTTCTTTTTGCATCCAGTCAAAGATCGGTTGCGGCGCCAGTGGACCTTCGATCTCAAAGCCAAAGTCTCCCAGACGTTTGAGGTTTAAGAGTCCGCCCCCGGTGATGTGACACATGCCATGAACCTCACAGGCAGCAGTCACTGCCAATACTTCATGGTAGATCCTTGTCGGCGTGAGAAGTTCCTCACCAAGAGTCTTCCCCCATGGCATTTGCTGATCATATCCGGCATATGTCTCAACGAGTGTGCGGGCGAGTGTGAGACCGTTGGAGTGAATGCCACTTGAGGGAACGCCAACAATCAGGTCTCCGGCTGTAATCTTCTCCCCAGTAATAATCTGGCCTTTCTGCTGTACTCCCAGGCAGGTCCCGGCAAGGTCAAGACCATTGACCAGTCCTTTGAGCGTCGCTGTCTCGCCACCAACAATCGTCATGTTTGAGAGACGCGCACCCTCATTGAGGCCTTCACCAATCTGCTCCATCTTGGATATGGAAAGAGCATCGGTTGCAATGTAATCTACAAATGCCACTGGCTCAAGGTTCATCACATAGAGATCGTTGACATTCATAGCGATGCAATCAATGCCAAGAGTTGACCAGTCCTCCAGCGCATCAGCCACGAGCATCTTTGTTCCCACCCCATCCACGGCAAGGGCAAGAACAAGATTCCCGAAATCTATGAGACCAGCGAAATGCCCTACAGAACTGCACATCGTATAGGCGCCTTCACGTTTGTAGGTTAGTTTTTTCACAAGTGCAGATACCGCCGCTGCCTCAAGGTTGATGTCAACACCGGCGTCTGCATACGTATGTTTGTTACTCGTCATCCTGTTCCTCAGCTAATCCAAATTCGTCATGAAGCACCCGAAGGGCTTTGGGACCGTGTTCAAGCTTTACCACAAACGAGACGTTCACCTCGCTCGAACCCTGCGAGATCATCATCACATTCACACCGGCTCGCCCCATCGCCGTAAATATTCGACCAGAAATCCCCGGTGTTCCAGCCATACCAACGCCAACAACCGCAACAGCGATGACCCCACGATCATGAGTGATGCTCCTGATATAGCCATTGGTTCGCACTTCATCCAGCGCAGTGAGGGCATTGTCTAGATGTTCATCATCAACAATCAGCGAGATATTTGCCTCACTTGAACCCTGTGAGATCATCATGACATTGACATCACGTTCTGCAAGTGCCGAAAAAATCCGGTGGGCAACGCCAGGCCGTCCAATCATCTGGGCGCCGGAGATTGCAATGAGCGAGACTTTTTCGATGTAAGAGATCGATTTGACAACCCGCTTGTCCTTCTGCTCAGCCTGCATCACACGGGTGCCGGGATGATCCGGATTAAAGGTATTTTTCACCCTCACCATGATGCCTTTCTGTATGGCAGGTTCCACCGAACGGGGGTGAAGCACTTTTGCACCGAAATATGAAAGTTCCATGGCTTCAAGGTAAGAGAGAGTTGGCAAGACCCGTGCATCATCGATAATACGCGGGTCTGAAGTCATGACACCATCTACATCGGTCCAGATCCAGATTTCATCCGCATCAATGGCCGTACCAACCACTGCAGCTGAATAATCAGAGCCGCTGCGCCCCAGAGTTGTCACCACTCCCTGACTGGTGCAGCCCATATAGCCCATAACCACTGGCACTTTTTCAGACAACAATGGAGCAATACGACTTTTAATTCTGTTTTCGCTCTCAGGCAAAACCTGAGCACACCCATGACGTCCGTTTGTTATAATACCGGCTTCACAGCCATTCATGGCAATTGAGCTGAGGCCAGCTTCACGAAATGCCGCACTCACAACGAGCGCGGAAAGCCGTTCACCAAAACTGATGACATAATCCTGAGACCGGGGAGTAAGCTCGCGCAGATTGTGTACTGAGTTTAAAATATTCTTCAGATTTTCGAGACTGATATTGATCTCACCCAATACCATGTCTGCCTCTTCAGGGGCAACAGCCCGAAGCACTTTTTCGTGCCTCGTCCGCATTGCATCAATAAAAGTACTGACATGATCCTCAGAATCTGCCTGTGAATCAAGTACAACCTCTTCTGCAATGGCATGAAGTTGATCAGTCACTCCAGCCATCGCTGAGACAACGACACAGATCTCATGTCCCTCGTTTCGATAATGTCCGACAATATCTGCCACTCGTCGGATGCATGCCTCATCGGCTACCGATGTTCCGCCAAATTTCATTAAAAGCCGCACGTCTGCTCACTCTGCCCCATATTTGCTATGCCTGTATATATCAACCCGAAGTCCTATTAAATCCAGCGCGGACAGGTGCACTTATAGGTGTACTTATGATTATACAGATCCAACAGTGAAGGTAGATGAAGGCAGAGAGTATTCTTGACTGCCACGTCCTTGTTATCGGAAGCGGCGGTGCAGGGACACGGGCGGCAATCGAGACGGCAGGATATGGCAGCACCATCCTCCTTTCAAAAACCCTGACAGGCAAAGGGGGGTGCACTACCATGGCAGAAGGCGGGTATAATGCTGTCATGAATTCCCAGGACTGTACCGAAGACCACTTCACCGATACGATGAGAGGCGGGGCATTTCTCAATAACCCGAATCTGGTACGAGTTCTTGTGGATGAGGCACCTGAACGCTTCAAAGATCTCATCTCCTGGGGTGCTGTATTTGACACGGCAGAGACCAGTGAATGCCTCGTTGCTCAGCGCCCGTTTGGTGGCCAGTGCTTCTCAAGAACCTGTTATGCCGGAGACCGGACCGGTCACGAGATGATGGCAACTCTGGTTGAGAAGGTAAGAGCCTTAGATATCCTTCAGATTCAGGACAGAACAGCCATTGATCTCCTGCTTGACGGGGATCGGGTTTGTGGTATCATTACTCTCGACCGGGAAGGCAATCTTGGCGTTATCAGAGCGGATGCAGTGGTTCTGGCCAGTGGCGGCGGGACACAGGTCTTTGATATCTCAACAAACTGTGCAGCAGCGACCGGGGACGGTCACGTTATGGCATGGCGCGCCGGTGCTGAACTCATTGATATGGAGATGGTCCAGTTTCATCCGACCGGCGCCATCACGCCAAAAGATACCCGTGGCCGGCTTATCACAGAAGCAGTGCGCGGAGAAGGCGGGGTACTCAAAAACACCAGCGGCGAGCGGTTTATGGATCGCTACGACCCTGTACGAAAAGAACTTTCCACCCGGGATGTTGTCGCCCGTTCGATTCAGACTGAGATCCTAAACGGCAACGGAACAGAAAACGGTGGCGTGCATCTTGATGTGAGTCATCTGCCGGACGAGGTCATTGAAAAGCGTCTGCCGATCATGCTGGAACAGTTCCTGATTTATGGCGTGGACATAAGAAAAGAGCCAATGGAAGTCGCACCGACAGCGCACCACATCATGGGAGGGCTAGCTATCTCTTCCCAGGGTGCGACCACCCTGCCCGGTCTGTTTGCCTGTGGTGAGATCACTGGCGGTGTCCACGGAGCAAACCGCCTTGGCGGGAACTCACTTGCTGACACGCAGGTCTTTGGAAAACGCGCAGGAGAGTCTGCCGGAAAAACACAGGAGATACCGGTCAAAAACCGCCTGGATCCAAAAGATCAGGTGAAGAAAACACAAAAGCGCCTCGCTGCCTACCTTGCCGGAGACACCAGTCCGTCAGAATACAAACAGCTCATTAAAGACGTGATGTGGGAAAAGTGCGGTGTATTCAGAAACGGGGCGGATCTTCGGGAAGCACTGACCCTCCTTACTGATTTACAGCAATGCCGGCCTCATGCACTGACACCGGCCAATCTTGCCGAGTGCTGTTCTGCAGAGAATATGCGCCGCCTTGCCTGGATGATGGTTCTATCTGCCCTCACCCGCCCGGAATCACGCGGAGCCCATGTACGAACCGATATTTCTCAGGACTGGACAGCAGAATCCTCACCCTATGGCCACACCCACATTCTGGGAGAAGAATGCAGAATTGAAGCCGTTACCAATGCGGAGAAGCGTTCATGACACAGAAGATGATGACGGCAACGGTTTGCAGATACAACCCAAAGACCGATAAAAAACCCCACTTGGAAGAGTATTCGGTGACGGTCAATCCGGGAGCCAGAGTGCTGGATTTCCTGCACAGGGTCCATGACACCATCGATCCAACGCTTTCGTACCGGTACTGCTGTGCAGCAGGGCAGTGTGGAAGCTGTGGGGTCAAAGTAAACGGAGAACCGGTCCTCGCCTGCATGGCAGAAGCAGAGGATGGCATGGTTATTGAACCACTAAATCTTCCGATTGTGCAGGATCTGACAACTGATCTTGCTCTGTATCTTGATGTTATGGCATCGCCAAAGACCTCGGGAGACTGTGTGGTGCCGGACGCAGAGACGACAGAGAAGATTAAGGAACTGCGTACCTGTATCGAATGCCTTGCCTGTGTCTCAGAGTGTCCGGCGATTCTTGTTGCAGATTTTGCAGGTCCTACAGCAATGCGTCAGGAGATGCGGATTGCTCTCGACCCACGGGACACCACGAACCGGATACCGGACGACGTGGCAGCAGGACTGTTTACCTGCACCTCCTGCCAGCGCTGCCTGGACGTCTGCCCCAAAAATATCGCAATGCCGGGCAAAGCAATTGAGAAACTGCGTGAACTGGCTGACCGGCAGGGACTGACGCTTAAGACTCATCAGAACGTTGCTGCCCTTGTGCAGGCAACCGGACGCAGTGTCACCCACCCTGACCGGAAATCGTTTATGGAGTCGGTGCCTGAGGTGATCGAACCGGAGGGAGAGGTGAAGGCAACGGGAGGATTTTTCACCGGGTGCATGTATGATTTCCGCCTCCCGGATACCGCCCTTGATATGATTGAGGTCATGAAGCGAAACGGGATCCGGGTCATTGTGCCACAGGATCAGGTCTGCTGTGGTTCGCCACTGATTCGGACCGGGCAGACGTCATGCCTGCCAGCGCTTAAGGAACAGAATATCCGGGTCTTTGCCGATGCCGGTGTGGACTTTGTCTTTACGATGTGTGCCGGTTGCGGTTCGACTCTCAAAAACGATTATGATACGCCCTTTGAGGTGCTGGACATCAATGAGGTTCTGGAACGATACGGATACGAGGAACCGGCAAAACTGGATGTCACCGCCACCTACCATGACCCCTGCCATCTTCTACGGGGTCAGGGGATTTCTGAGGAACCACGAAAGCATCTGAGATCGGTAGTGAAGGAACTTATCGAGATGCCCAATCTCTGCTGTGGTGCCGGCGGCGGAGTCAAGTCGGGTTTACCGGACGAGGCAGCGGCGCTTGGTGCCCTTCGTGATATAGA
>CAZBGM010000039.1:0-2328 GCA_964491505.1 uncultured Methanomicrobiaceae archaeon
GGTTGACGTTCAGTATTCCGGATCTGAGTGAATACTAACAGAATTATATAAAGAGAGCCTCAAGTCAGTAGTATGGGTGGGAGACTCCTTTCAGAAGCAGAAGGCTACCAGATTCTTCAGAATGCCGGAATCAATGTGCCGGAATGGGCAACAGCCAGTACTAAAAAGGAAGCAGTTGACGCGGCAGAAAAGATCGGTTACCCCGTGGTCTGCAAAATTTCATCTCCCGACATTTCCCATAAAAGCGAGGTTGGCGGCGTTATTACCGGCATAACTAATCGTGAAATGGTACAACAGGAATATGACAACCTGTTAGAGCGGGTTCGCTCGACAAGACCTGACGCTCAGATTAACGGGGTTCTCATCGTCAGGCAGGTTCAGTCCGGCACCGAACTCTTCATCGGCGGAACAACCGACCCCTCCTTTGGAAAAGTGCTTTCCTTCGGCACCGGTGGCACCCTTGTCGAACTCTGGAAAGACATCTCCCTTCGTCTGCTCCCGGTTGACCAGGCAAAAGCTTCGGCTATGATTGATGATACCAGAATTTCTGCGGTTATCGCCGGATTTCGTGGCACCCCACCCCTTGACCGGGAAGCACTGACCGAGATGATAGTACGGGTTGCGGCGGTATTTGAAAAGAACCCGGACATCCAGGCTTTCGATATCAACCCATTTCTCCTGTATGAATCAGGCGCTACTGCTGTGGATGCACGTTTTATTATCGATGACCAGAACCACCAGGATGATCTCACCTACGAGGCAAAAACCCCTCTCCCTGATCAATTTTTTTCGCCACATTCGATTGCCGTCGTAGGTGCTTCAGCGACACCGGGAAAAATCGGCTATTTTATCGTTCAGAATTTGCTACCATTTGAAGGACCCGTGTATCCGGTCAATCCCCATAACGATACCATTCTTGGAAAAAAATGTTTCTCTGCGCTCTCCGAAATTCCGGAAACGCCTGATTGGGTCATTATCTCTGTACCAGCTCAGGCAGTTCCGACAGTTATGGAAGACGCTGGAAGAGCCGAAGTGAAATTTGTCATCATCATTTCAGCAGGATTCAGAGAAACCGGCAGTGACGGCGCTGCCATCGAAAAAGAGATTCAGTCCATCGCAGCAAAATACGGTATACGGTTTGCCGGTCCGAACTGTCTCGGCCTTATGCTCCCACACCAGAATATCAATGCTACCTTCGCCCCGGTCCTTCCCCGTCCCGGACCGGTTGCCTTTATCTCACAATCAGGAGCCATCATCTCAGCCATATCAGACTGGGAGGTCGTCCGCGATATCGGTGCTTCAGCTATTGTCTCCGTAGGAAATCAGGCAAATCTTACCTTTATTGAATATCTCCAGGCCCTTACAAACGATCTTCATACCAAAGCTGTGGTTCTCTATATCGAAGAACTCACCGACGGGTCAGCCTTTATTGAAGCGGTAAAGAAAATAATCAAAAGGCTGCCTGTCATTGCTCTGAAATCAGGGAGATCACAGCGTGGACAACGTGCAGCCCTTTCGCATACCGGGTCACTTGCCGGAAGCTGGGAAGTCTACAAGGAAGCATTTCGTGAAACGGGTATTATCACAGCATATTCCCTGAAAGATGCCTTTGAAACGGCCGGACTTCTGGCTTCAGAAGGCTGGCCACAGGGAAACCGGGCAGTTGTTGTCACAAGCGCCGGAGGATTTGCCGTTCTTTCTGCTGATTATGCGGAAGATTCAGGCGTTCATCTCATCGACCTGACCGGGACTATGCTGGATGAACTCAACGCTTTCATGCCTCAAATATGGAGTCACGAAAACCCGATTGATATGATCGGTGATGCCGGAATAGAACGTTATGCAAAAACGCTGGATCTTTTAATTCGCCATCAGGATCAGTGGGACATTACCTATGTCGCTGCATCGCCAACCTCATCGATTGACAGTGTACGACTTGCCAAAGAGATCGTGCGATTCTCGACCCAGACAGAAAAGATGGTTGTCGGATGTCTTATCGGTGGTGAAAGCATGCGTCCGGGGATCAAAATTCTGCATGATTCACATGTACCAAACTTCTCAGAACTTTCAGATGCCTTCGGGGCAACCGGTCTTGCTCTTCAGGCACTCAGGGATTCAGGGCAGTTCAATGATAGTTCAGTCTAACAATGAGATGAACATCACCAGAAAAAAACGACCGTCAGTTCTCTTCAGGAACACGCCACCCACTCTCCGGGACCACCAGTTCAAAACGTGCCCCTTCACCCGGAGTTCCGTTTTCTATGATCGTAATATCAGTTATTCCCAGAATTTCCTGAACCAGGAATCATGAGATGAACCAGACCATTA
>CAZBGM010000039.1:2428-13679 GCA_964491505.1 uncultured Methanomicrobiaceae archaeon
TCAGTTATTCCCAGAATTTCCTGAACCAGGAATCATGAGATGAACCAGACCATTAATTATAGTCTCGCATGAACAATGGCACCGTGAGTATTTTAATCGGGCCATTCTTTTTCATGACGGCAGAGTTGCCGAAGAACTTCCACCCTTGTCGACAGATAGCAAAAAGAACTGAACCCTTAGAACCTAAAAAGTCAGCGACCTAAAAAAGGAAGAAGTTACCGGATAATCCTTAAATCCGGGATACCTGAAAATTATTTTTTCTGAAACTGTGGCATCATGCCACGAATTTCGGCACCGACGGTTTCAATCAGGTGTTCCTCGTCAGCGCGGGTCAAGGCAGTAAAGACCGGGCGCCCAACCATATTCTCAAGAATCCACTCTTTAGCAAATTCTCCGGTCTGAATCTCAGCAAGGATCTCCTCCATAGCCAGGTACGATTCAGCATTGATAACCCGTGGCCCGCGGGTAATATCACCATATTGGGCTGTATTTGAGATGGAATCGCGCATCTTCGTAAATCCACCCTCGTAGATCAAATCGACAATAAGTTTTGTCTCATGGAGAACCTCAAGATACGCCATCTCCGGAGCATACCCGGCACCAACCAGCGTTTCAAATCCGGCTTTAATAAGCGAGGTGATACCACCGCACAGCACTGCCTGTTCACCAAAGAGATCCGTTTCTGTCTCTTCGGAAAAGGTTGTCTCTAAAACCACTGCCCGGGTGGCACCAATGCCTTTGGCATACGCAAGAGCAATATCACGTGCCTTCCCGGTGACATCCTGGTCGATGGCGATGAGTGCCGGAACCCCGCCGCCCTCTTCGTAGGTACGGCGAACCATGTGTCCCGGACCTTTAGGGGCAATCATCACAACATCCACATCATCCGGCGCCACAATCTGACCGTAGTGAATGTTAAACCCATGTGAGAACATCAGGCAGTTGCTGGCTACAAGACCCTTTGCAATCTCAGATTTATACACAGCGCCCTGAGTTTCATCGGGCAGAAGAATCATCACACAATCTGCCCGTGCTGCTGCTTCTGCTACATCAAGAATCTCAAAGCCGTCTTTTACTGCAAGGTCACGGCTCTTTCCTGGCCGGATGCCGACAATGACATTAAGACCACTGTCACGAAGATTGCATGCCTGTCCTCTTCCCTGCGAACCATAGCCAATAACGGCGATAGTCGAAGAGGAGAGAGTTTTTAGATCAGCATCAGATTCATAGTATTTCTGCATCATTTCTTTTCTCACGTCCCGTTCCGTTACTATCTAGATATACGTCCCCATAATTAATATTGTTTCGCCGCGTGGTTCACCTACAGGACTTTTTGTTTATAATGCGGTGCATAATTTTGCAGAAAATCATAATTGTGGTGCATATGATCAAAAATTCTACAAAACATCTATATATTTTTCGGTTTTAATCTATCATTACAAACCTTGAACGGAGGTGCAGACGTTGTTAGCCAATCAAAAAATTAGATTTTTCGACACGACACTTCGTGACGGAGAACAAACACCAGGAGTCTCGCTGACACCCGAACAGAAATTATCGATAGCCCAAGAGCTGTCAGATATTGGAGTGGACGTTATTGAGGGCGGCACGGCTGTCGCCTCAGAGGGAGAAAGAGAAGCAATACGACTCATCGCCGATGCTGGTCTTAAGGCAGAAATCTGCTCATATGTCAGGGCGCGAACCGGAGATATCGATCTTGCATGTGAGTGTGGTGCAGAATCTGTACATCTCGTGGTGCCAGTTTCTGATTTACACATCACCAAAAAGCTTTGCAAGACCCGTGATGAGGTACATCAGATGGCAATGGAAGCGGTATCCTACGCAAAAGAACGGGGACTCATCGTCGAACTATCCGGAGAGGATGCTTCACGATCTGATTTGTCATATCTTTCAGCTCTCTTTAAAGACGGAGTGGACCACGGAGCAGACCGCATTTGTTTCTGTGATACCGTTGGGCTTTTAACACCCGAAAAAACCGCAGAAATAATCCCCCAACTATGCTTTGCCCCCTTAAGCATCCACTGTCACAACGACCTTGGGCTGGCACTCGCCAACACGCTTGCCGCACTTAAAGCCGGGGCAACCTGTGCACATACAACGGTAAACGGCCTTGGTGAGCGTGCCGGAAATACACCATTTGAAGAGCTGGTTATGGTACTGAAGAACCTTTACGGGTATGATACCGGTATCGATACAACCAGAATCTACGCTCTTTCAACTCTGGTCTCACGGCTTTCAAAAGTCTCGCTTGCGACAAACAAACCCATCGTAGGCGCAATGGCTTTTACCCACGAAAGTGGCATTCACGCCGATGGACTCCTAAAAGATACCACAACCTACGAGCCAATGTCTCCGGAGATCGTCGGAAGAAAACGGCGGATTGTCCTAGGCAAACATTCAGGTTCTGCCTCGGTACAGGCAGCACTGAGCGAACTGGGATACAAACCTGATACAACCCAGCTTCATGAAATACTGATGCGTATCAAAAAATTGGGTGACCAAGGTATGAAAATCTCTGATGCTGACGTGATGGCAGTCGCCGATGCCGTGATGCTCAAAGAATCAGAACCGGTTATCAAACTCATTCAGTTTACGGCGGTAAACGGTAACACCGTTCTGCCAACCGCCTCAGTGACAATGCTTGTGAACGGGAAAGAGATAACCGGTGCTTCGACCGGAACGGGTCCTGTGGACGCAGCTCTCAACGTTCTCCAGCAATCAGTCGCCGTTGCCGGTGACATCCGTCTGGAAGAATATCATGTTGACGCAATCGAGGGAGGCACCAACGCAATGGTCGATGTGATGGTAAAACTCAGCAAGGAAGGAAGGGTTTTAACCTCACGGGGTGCAAGCACTGATATAATAGAAGCAAGTGTAGAGGCTGTGATCAGTGGTATGAATCAATTACTGAAGGGAACATCATGAAAAACGGAGCACAAATTCTGACGAATAGTCTGACGGAATGTGGTGTGGATATATTGTTCGGCTATCCAGGGGGCGCTCTCCTGCCACTGTATGATGAACTCTATGATTCACCAATCAGACACATTCTTGTCCGCCACGAACAGGCAGCAGCCCATGCCGCAGACGGATACGCCCGTGCCAGTGGCAAAGTTGGTGTCTGTCTCTCCACGTCCGGGCCAGGCGCCTGCAATCTGGTTTCAGGTATCGCGACAGCCAATATGGATTCAGTACCCATCATCGCTCTGACCGGTCAGGTCCCATCCACAATGCTTGGCAACGACGCCTTTCAAGAATCTGATATTACCGGCATCACCTCACCAATAACAAAACACAATTATCTGGTGAAAAACGCCAGAGAACTCAGAAAAATAGTACGGGAGGCGTTTTATATTGCCGGCACCGGGCGCAAAGGTCCGGTTCTCATCGACCTCCCCAAGGATATACTCACTGAACAGGTTCAGGAAGAGGACATTCTCCCTGGGACTATTGACCTGAAGGGGTACAAACCAACGTACCGGGGTCATCCAAAGCAGATTGAGAAGGCACTTACCTTCCTGAACCGTTCAGAACGTCCGATCATCTACGCCGGGGGCGGAGTGATCTCCGCAGATGCTTCAGAGGAATTATTACGGTTTGCGGAGATGTTCTGCCTCCCGGTGACCACCACCCTGATGGGACTTGGTGCACTGCCAGCCAGCCATCCGCTAAATCTCGGCATGCTGGGAATGCACGGAACCCAGTCTGCAAATTACGCCATAACAGAATGTGATCTGCTCATTGCTATCGGAGCACGCTTTGACGACCGGGTAACCGGCAGACTGGAAGAGTTTGCACCCCATGCAAAAATCATCCACATCGATATTGATCCGGCAGAAATCAGCAAGAACAAGCCTGTTGATGTCCCCATTGTCGGCGATGCAAAAATGATCCTGACGGCCCTCATAGAACGGGCAATGCCTGGCGGATATTTTTGTGATCCCTGGACAAAGCAGGTTGCCACATGGCAGGAGAACCATCCCTTGAAAATTGTGGATGACGGTCTTCTTCATCCTCAGCAGATCGTACGGACCATCTCTGATATATTACAGGGAAAAGGCATTATCGTCACCGAAGTAGGTCAGAATCAGATGTGGGCAGCCCAGCACTATGGCTTCACCAGACCCCGTCAATGGATTACGTCCGGTGGACTTGGCACTATGGGTTACGGCTTCCCCGCAGCGATGGGTGCTCACTATGCCTGTCCTGATGAAACGGTCGTCGTTATCGCAGGAGACGGCAGTTTCCAGATGAATATTCAGGAACTTGGCACCGTTGCTCAGTATAACATTCCGGTTAAGATTGTAATCCTCAACAATCAGTATTTAGGCATGGTCCGGCAATGGCAGGAGCTCTTCTATGAGCGACGCTATTCCTACACCGAACTTCCCTCAGTAGACTTTGTGGGCATCGCCGCCGCGTACGGCATTCCCGGAAAGCAGATAACAACACCCTCCGAAACTGAAGAAGCCCTTCGGACCGCCATCAATCATGATGGTCCATATCTCCTCGATTTCAGAATCGAACGGGAAGAGAATGTGTTCCCCATGGTCCCGGCTGGCGCAGCAATCTGCGATATGATTGGTGAACACACTAAACATGATCCGGAGGACAAAGCATGATAAAACATATTATCAGTGTGCTGGTCGAGAACCGCTCAGGTGTCCTTGCCAGAGTCTCAGGGCTTTTCAGCCGAAGAGGGTACAATATCGAAAGTCTTGCGGTCGGTACCTGCGAAACACCGGATATGAGCCGGATCACTATTGTGGTCTGTGGTGACGACCCAACGATTGAGCAAGTGAAAAAACAGCTCAACAAACTTATCGAGGTGATAAAAGTCACCGACATCACGGCTAAAGAACACGTAGAACGGGAACTGGCACTGGTCAAAGTGCAGGCCGAACCAGGCAATCCCCGTGCCGAAGTCGAGCAGATAGCTGGTATTTTCCGGGCGAAGATTATCGATGTCAGCCAGACAACACTTACCCTTGAGATTACCGGAGATTCAAAGAAGATAAAAGCATTCGAAGAACTGCTGCGACCATACGGCATTCTTGAACTCGTGCGGACGGGCAGTGTCGCACTGCACCGGGGAGTCTGAATCCCTCCCCTCATAGCCAATATTGACTGGTTCAGCAGAAAACAATCAAACTCAACACCTATTCAAAACGACCGTGATACCTATGGGACAAACCATCACCGAGAAGATATTTTCCCGCCATTGTGGGAAAGAGTGTAGCGCAGGCGACGTTGTTATGGCACCGATAGACGGCGCGATGATTCACGACATAACGGGACCTCTGGCCATCGATGTCTTCAGGGAAATGGGTGGCAAAAGAGTCTTTGATCCGAAAAAGGTCATCATGCTCTTCGACCACCAGATTCCTGCCGACTCCATCCGGGCAGCCGAAATCCACCAGAATTTACGTGCATTTGCGAAAGAACAGGGCATTCACAACTATGACATGAAAGAAGGTGTCTGCCACCAGGTCGTCCCGGAAAAAGGAAGGGTCAAACCCGGCGATATTGTCGTTGGTTCAGATTCACATACCTGTGCCTACGGGGCAGTCGGAGCGTTTGGGACGGGCATCGGTTCAACCGACATGGCATTTGTGCTTAAATTCGGAGAGCTCTACTTTACCGTTCCCGAGACAATACAGGTCAGGGCATATGGCAAATTTAACCGAAGGGTTGGCTCGAAAGACCTCGTCCTCGCTCTTGCCGGACAGATCGGAGCAGACGGTGCCACTTATAAAACCCTTGAATTTGTCGGTGACACCTTTGCATCCATGCCGATGGCAGGACGAATGACTGTTTCAAATATGGCTATCGAGATGGGGGGCAAAGCCGGCATTGTCCCGCCGGATACAGTGACCTGGGAGTATCTCAAAGGACGGGTTGATGCCACACCCTTTGAACTCGAAAGCGACGAAGACGCTGTTTATACAGAAACACGATCTATCGATGTGACAGATCTCGGCCCAAAGGTCGCCGTCCCCCATAACGTCGATCATGTCGTTGACGTCGCAGAGGTTGCCGGAAAGGCGGTGGATCAGGTCTTTATCGGGTCCTGCACCAACGGGCGATATGAGGACTTTGCCGAGGCAGCAGAAATTTTGGGAAATGAAACCTTTTCAAAAGATGTTCGGGTCATTATGGTTCCGGCATCCCGTGATGAGTACCTGAAAATCCTGAGAGCAGGTTTATTAGAACGGTTTGTGGAGGCAGGTGCTCTGGTTGAGGCGCCTTGCTGCGGACCCTGCATGGGTGGCATGTTTGGCCTGTTGGCACCCGGAGAAGTTTCGCTCTCCACATCAAACCGAAACTTCAGAGGACGTCAGGGCAGCACGGAGGCAGAAGTATATCTCTCCTCTCCTGCTACTGCCGCAGCAAGTGCTATGACTGGGGTTATCACCGATCCACGGGAGGTCTGAACATGAGAGTTTGGAAATTCGGCGATGATATCGACACAGACGCCATCATTCCGGGACGGTATCTTACCATTTACGATCCCAAAGAACTGGCATCTCACGCCTTTGAGGGAACCCGAGACACCTTTGCAAAAGAGGTCCAACCCGGTGATGTCATCGTTGCCGGACGGAACTTTGGTTGTGGTTCATCACGTGAGCATGCCCCACTAGCTATCAAAGGGTCCGGAGTTGAATACGTCGCCGCAAAATCCTTTGCTCGCATCTTCTTCAGAAATGCCGTAAACACCGGAGTACTACCGGTTATCTGTAAAGAGACGGATGCTATTCCTGACGGTGCAGAGATCATGGTACATCCGGAGGAAGGCTATCTCGAATGCAATGGACGTCGCTATACACTGGAACCCATCCCGGCATTTCTACAGAAAATTGTTGACGCCGGAGGTTTGGTAGCCTACGCCAAAAGTCTGTGAACCTCACGGACAACTTTTTTAGCAGTCAACTATCCTAAAAACAATGAACTGAATACCATACTACAAAAAAGAGCATAAACCAATGTATCATATCGCTTGTATCCCCGGTGATGGCATCGGGCCTGAAATAATCACAGAGGGACGAAAAGTCCTTGACGCTACCGGAGAAAAATTCGGTTTTGAGATCGACTGGGCAGACTATGCAATCGGTGCCGACCGCTATCTGGCAACCGGTGAGCTCATCAGTGAAGACGAACTAAAGGAACTCTCACAGTATCCGGCTATCTATTTCGGAGCTATCGGCGACGAACGGGTTAAACCCGGGATTCTGGAAAAAGGCATCCTCCTTGCCATTCGGTTCTACTTTGACCAGTATGTCAACCTCAGGCCGATTAAACTCCTGGACGGCGTTTCAACCCCGCTTGCAAACAAAAATCCTGAAGATATCGACTTTGTGGTAGTCCGCGAAAATACCGAGGACTTCTATGTGGGTATCGGAGGACGGACAAAAGCCGGGAAAAAACATGACGACCTCGCAGTACTGCGTAATCTCTATAATGTCAAATTCGGCGTTGACGTCGAGACCGACGCTGATGAACTGGCCTACCAGATTGGTGTCGTCAGCAGGAAAGGTTCAGAGCGTGTAATCAACTATGCCTTTGACCTTGCGATGAAACGCGAAAAGAGCCTTGCTTCGGTCGATAAGGCAAATGTACTTACTGATGTATATGGCCTCTGGCGTGAAGTCTTTGCAGAGGTGGCACAGAACTATCCTGCGGTTACGACCAGTTACAACTTTGTCGATGCCGTGACGATGTGGTTTGTTAAAAATCCCGAATGGTTTGACGTCCTTGTCACTCCAAATATGTTCGGCGACATTATTACCGATCTGGGGGCGATGATTCAGGGTGGACTGGGTCTGGCACCCGGCGGTAATATTAATCCTACAGGAACCTCGATGTTTGAGCCAATTCACGGGTCTGCGCCAAAATACAAGGGAATGAACGTGGCAAATCCTCTGGCAACCATCTGGGCCGGTGCTCTGCTTCTTGATCAGATTGGCGAGTCCAGGGGCGCTGCAGCCATGGTAACCTCTATCGAACACAGTATTCAGAACAATATTGTAACAAAGGATATGGGCGGAAACCTCACAACGTCAGCTGTCGGCGACTGGCTGGCACGGGATATACTCGGCCGGAATTAATTGTTCCTGTCCCGAACTATTTTCACTCTTTTTTCAGAATTTATAAGTTCTTTCTAAAACCAGTTTACAGGGTTATTCCAGATTTTTTCCCTTTTTTAGAACATTTTGGCACTGATCCCCTCTCAGAAATTTATACACCTCGCCTGCTATAACCAGAGGGAGAGCAAGTAAAATCATTACGAACCAGTCTGAAAGACCAAGAGATACCGTCTGCAGCAACTTCTGGAAGAACGGATGGTAGACAACCAGCACCTGAATCGCAATACTTGCGAGAATAGACACAATCACCAGAGCAGCGAATATCGCAATCAGACTGATCTGTTTCCCCAGGGTGTCCATCCTTAAGGAAAGCTGAGTCGGTTCGTCAACAATGCTCCCGGTTAGTTCAGCAATTTCCCCGAACTCGGTCTGCATGCCCGTCGCCACCACGACCCCGGTGCCCCTGCCATTGGTTGCTGTTGTTCCCATAAACGCCATATTCGTTCGTTCCAAGATCGCAGCATCAACTTCCACGATGCCCGGAGATTTCTCCTGGAGGACAGACTCTCCGGTCAGGTTAGCCTCGTCTATCTGCAGAGATGTTGCTGAGAGCAAAACGAGATCAGCCGGAACCTTTCTCCCCCGTTCAAGGACCACGATATCTCCTGGAACCACCGAAGCCACTTCGACACGGGTCTCCACTCCTTTCTGCAACACATAGGCCTGAAGTCCTAACATTTTTTTCAGGTCATCAATGGCTTTTTCAGCCTGCCACTCCTGAACAAATCCAAGAACGGCATTTAAAAATACGATTAACAGAATGGCAAGCGTGTCCAGTACCTCGCCAACAAGGAATGAGACTGCGGTGGCAACCAGAAGAATGCCAATCAGCACACTACGAAATTGACGGAAAAACAGGATGAAGAGCGAGGGCCTGCCCTCCCCAGTGATGGTATTTGTGCCATAGGTAACCAGTCGTATGGCACGCTCCTCATCTGAAATCCCGGTATCAACTGACTGAAACGCAGTCAGAACCTCAGAAGCCGATTGATTGTGCCAAGGTTTCTGCACAGGGCTTACTAGTGGGAGGGGATCGTTCTTCACTTGACTTGGTATTGTATCACTGACATGATACCTTTTGTGAAGAAATCTCATATTTTCTTCATAAATGAGATTTATAGCCTTTTTTACGGGAAAACGCCATGAGAAGTCAGTCAACCGGAAAAATGCATTTACCTTAAACACCGATTCCAACGCGGTAAAACATCACCCGGATACAGTAAAATCAAAGGGACCATAGCTCTGCTGACAGGAGAAAAAAATACTGAGATTATTTATTCTCCAACGGAAATCTCCGGTCAAAAGGACTATCTTATCGCACCGCTGTACCTTCAATAACAAGAGGATAACTCAATATGGTCAGGCTTACCGCAAAACAGTTGGATATCGATTTTCAGGGAGTACTGCTCCATCAGGATGACGCACGTGCAATTGGCGTACTGGATGGGGACCGGGTACAGATTATAGCTGAAGAAAAAGGGACCTTTATTCAGGCTTTCGTAGCAACAACCACAACACTTCTTCCTAAAGGTACTGCTGGCATCTATCATCGTACCAACCTGCGCCTGGGTGTCACAGATGGTGAGAGTGTCGAATTCCGGGTCGCCAACCGCCCCGCATCAAGTGAATACATCAAAAAAAAGATGGACGGTGGAAAATTAAACAGCGATGAGATGGTCTCCATTGTCAATGATATCGTAAACGATATTCTCTCACCCGCAGAAACCAGTGCTTATATAACCAGTTCATACATTAATGGGCTTGACATGGATGAAATTGAATATCTCACCCGGGCGATGGTTGCAACCGGTGATCAACTTCAGTTTACCACCCGACCCATTGCCGACAAGCACTCGATAGGCGGGGTGCCCGGCAACAAAATATCCCTGTTGGTCGTCCCGATTATCGCTGCGTCCGGCCTGAAAATTCCCAAAACTTCATCTCGTGCGATTACCGGCGCAGGTGGAACCGCTGATCTCATGGAAACGCTGGCCCCGATTGCTTTCTCAGCTGAAGAAGTCCAGATGATGACTGAGAAGATCGGGGCCTGTATCGTCTGGGGCGGGGCGACGAATATCGCACCAGCTGATGATAAACTGATTAAATATGAGTACCCCTTAAAACTCGACCCCAGAGGCCAGATGCTGGCAAGTGTGATGGCCAAAAAATCTGCTGTCGGTGCGGATCTGGTCGTTATCGACATTCCGGTAGGCCAGTATGCGAAAGTAACAACTCCTGAAGAAGGACGAAGTCTCTCCCGTGATTTTATTGAACTGGGAAGCCGTTTAGGGATAAAGGTAGAGTGTGCGCTTACCTACGGCGACGCACCAATCGGTCATACTATTGGTGTTAATCTTGAAGTCCGGGAGGCATTACAGGTTCTGGAAGGAGCAGATAAACCGTCATCACTGATTCAGAAGAGCGTTGCCATTGCCGGGATTGCTCTGGAAATGGCAGGTAAAGCTCAGACCGGCAGCGGTACAGAGATGGCAACGACGCTCCTGGAAAACGGGAAAGCACTGGAAAAAATGCGGGAGATTATTGAAATCCAGGGTGGCGACGCCACTGTTACCTCAGAAAACATTCATCCCGGAGAATACACTTTTGATGTCAACGCTCCACAGGAAGGCTATGTGGTTGAGATGAACAACAAATCCCTCATCTCACTTGCCCGTCTCGCCGGGTCACCGGTTGATGTAGGGGCCGGCATATACATTCATAAAAAACGCGGGCAACTGGTAGAGAAGGGTGAACCAATCTTTACCATCTACGCTGACCGCCCATGGCGCCTGAAACAGGCAATTGAACATGGTCGTCAGCTTATGCCAATTCTGGTTGAAGGGATGCTCATCGACCGTGTACCATCAAATACCTGGCGCGGATAATTCCGCCGAATTCCTATTTTTCAGAGATTTCGCGGAGATCATCAATCGTCCAGCCCAGATGCTCACGGATGATCAGATAGGCCATCTCAGGAGGGATTGCTCCCTTTTCTGTTAGAATTAAATCAATATAATCAGCCGGGGTAATATCAAACGCCGGATTTCTCACTCTAACATGTGGCAGAGTTACAGCAATGGCATCAT
>CAZBGM010000040.1:0-13299 GCA_964491505.1 uncultured Methanomicrobiaceae archaeon
AACTGGGCGGTGTACCGGATGAGCTTCGTAGGGAGGCTGAGGGGTTGTATTGATGAGTAGTGATTGTGGTGAAGAATGAATCATCAACAAAAACTCCCATTTCAGAACGTCTGGGACCAGATAGTACTTCATGAAAATGAAACCTTTTCCACAAAGACCGGACTTCCATTCACGTATCAGATCAAAAACGGGCACATCGAAACCAACCGGACAAAAGTAAGTATCAGTAAAAATACGGTTGAGGAAGCATGGGGTCTCTGTCCTGTCACCTCTATAACAAAGTTACCTGATTCAGGAGGACGATCCTACATCTGGGCTATTCTTCATGACTCCAGAGTTTCAGGAGTGATGACACCTGAACCAATCGTTCCCGCCACTCAGCGAAGTCAGCCCCTGGCAGGAATGTTCGGAACCGTTACAATCGATCAGGAGAAGGGAAGAGCTGTCGCGGCACTATTACGGGATGCCTTTGAAAACGAGGGACTTTTTGGTGAAACGGTTATGCCAGAGACACTCCCTCCATCCGAGGTTTCAACAGACTCTCCGGAACACATTCTCTTTCTTACCCTTACCGTTGCCATTGATTATCAGCGTGATGCAGCACAACTCTGGGAAGCAGCCAGGAAAACCTATGAAGATCCTGAGACTTCATTTCTCTTTGATCCTGAAGTGGTTAGTAGTAGCGGCTTTGATACTGTCGTTGCAGCGATGCAGCGGCATAAACTCTCAAAAAAACACCGGAACGATGCCTTCATCTGGATAACCAATGCCGGAACATTCCACCATAAATGGAATGGAAATCCCCTGAACTTCCTTGCTGACTGCAACTGGGATGCCCCGGTTATTCTTCAGCGACTCCAGCAGGATAAACATCGTGGCGGAAAAAGCATGACCCGTGATTTTCCTTTTCTGGGCGGTAAAAAAATAGGTCCACTCTGGCTCAGGATGCTCCGTGACAGTGCCGGTGTTACAGCCATTCGCAATATGGAAGCAATTCCGATTCCGGTTGATGTTCATGTTGCACGGGCATCACTCTGTCTTGGTGTGGTTCAGGGACAGTATGATGGCAAACCGGAACCGCTGTTTGTTGATATCAGAAGAGCCTGGGCTCAAAGTGTCAATGGGTGTCGTGTTGGCAGCAGACCAATGATTGCACTTGATGTTGACGAAGCACTCTGGACACTATCCCGCCTGGGCTGTAGCAACCGAAATAAGGCGACCGGATTTTGCCCACTGAAAAAGAGTTGTGTTGTCGGGACACACTGTATTCCGGGAGTGGTGGATGTTAAGAGTGATCACATCCGGATTGAAACCGGTTCTGCCGGGAAATCGGAGCCTACACCTTCTGATTCCGGAAGAAAACTGGTCATTGTTCCCTGCGGAAAGGGGAAAATCTGGGATGCTTATCCTAATCAGGGTCCCGTCCCGGCGAGATATGCATACACGGGAAATCTATTCCATTTGAATCGTCAGTATGCCGAACAATTTGGAGACCGGTGGGTTATTCTGAGTGCCAAGTATGGGTTTATCGAACCTGATACCTGTATTGAAGCCTACAATGTTTCTTTTAAAGATCTTTCAACCCGGCCTGTTGACGTTGCCAGACTTAAGGATCAAATACGATCTCTCGGTCTGAACAATTATCCGACGGTGATTGGCCTTGGAGGTCTTGCGTATCGGCAGGCAGTCTCTCAGAGTTTTAAGGGTGTTTCTGTCGATCTCCGGTTCCCGTTTGAAGACACCTTGGGAATTGGTGATATGATGAAAAAGCTGAAAGAATCAATGACGAATGATGAGGAGTGAGAGAAGAAATGAATGAAAACATAACAGATTCATTTAATAAGTATTTTCGTCTTGGAAAACAATTTTCAATCATACTTAAAATAGAAACTCATGTTAAACCATAATTTCGATATTTCCACAAAATCACCGTGATTTTGAGATATGTATGATGAGAGAATAAGATCGAAAAAGAGGAAATCTCATATGAATGATAAAAATATATCATTAAAAGAAATTGAAGATATTATTGACAATGATTTTGTAAATTCAACGTATAAATTTGCTCTTTGTAAAAGTGCCATTGAAATATCCTATAATCACGCTGAAAAGGCATTTTTAGATTGTGATGGGAATAGAGTGATTTTTCCTTTTTCATATATTATTGCCTATTTCATTCGATACTATTACCCAATATTTGGACACTCTTCATATATTCCTCAGTTACAGTCTGAATCACAAAAAAATACTAATTCTTCCCAATCTGCATTTCGAAGTGAATTTGTTCCAATTATTGACTATTATTCAGAACAGGGTGGATTCACAGCGCTTTGGGATGATATCCGAAATGATACCATTCCCTTAGTTATCCGGAGTGAATGGAATACATTTTGCAAAAAGATCCATGTTACCATTATGACCCAACCAATGAAATTTTTTGGTCGAAAATACCGGAAGACATTATACTCTGTATTCAAACCAGAGTCTGAGTTTATTAATGGTGAAATTTTTGAGGGTTTTCCGGGTTGTTCAGTAAAAGATAGTTTTTTTTCTTTCCCGTTAAAATATCATCAAATTTTTATGGATCGGTCTAATTCTTATTACCTGAAAGAAAAGATACATCGACGGTGGTGTTCTTTTACCATGTCTCTCATTAAAGACTCAGATTTAACATCAGAGCAGTTTATGGATATTCTCTCTAAATCCAATCAGGAGACTTCTTCAATATCTGAATCTAAAAAAGATAACACTTTTTCAGAGGTCCCGCCTTCAGCCAACATATCAGTAATAAATCACTCTCTTTCAAAAGAGGGCGCTGACAGAGAGTGTGACATTCTTTCACGTTCTCCTGAAGAGCTTATACTATCTTTACAGGAAACAGTAAAAACGTCTTATGAGTCCCTGATATACGCAAAAAAAGAACGTACTGAAGCAGAAAAAGAATGTAGTAATCTTGCCTCTGAGATTGAAAGTACTGAAACAGAGAGCCAAATCTTACATAACCACTATGGGCTTAAAAATCCCTCAAACCCAATTTTTCTCACTCATCTGATAAATCAGAAGGAAAAATTACATGGTGAGCTCTCGACGATTGAATTCGAAAAGAAACAAAAAACGAAAGATCTGAATCAAAAAATCGAACGGCTTGAAGCAGAAAAACAGAGACTTGAATGTTCACGGGAATCACGTGCTCAAAAAGCCACTGAACTTGAAAATCTTTTTGGAGAGATTGCCCAGCTAAATGAAGAAAAAAAATGTCTTGAAAATCATCTTAGTGGAAGACACCCTGCATTTGGCTATGTGGCAAAACCAATTAAGCGATTCTTAACACATTGTGATGAAATTGCGTTTGATTTTTTACTTCAATCAATACATCTCTATCTAACAAAAAAAGAGCCCCTTTCTGAGAATAATACAACAGAAACACTTCCAGAATGGTTCGTTTCAGTTTTTGAAAAATGGTGGGCCGAAAAACAGAAAACTCTTCGCAAGACAAGAACCTCCGGAGGGAAAGCTTCACGATATCCTGCTTTAATGATGGATTCCGGTCACCATGAATTCACTCTGATGATCCCGGCCCAGCATATTCAGAGCAAACGACCACTTGATGAAGTTACCATCGTTGTTCATAGCAATTCAGAAATTCTCTATGAAGTAGCACATCCACTCTATTATGATAGTGGTGGTTATTCGAGTGAGGAATTTTTTATTCCTGTCTCAGTGCCATCTGACAGGTATTATGTTGAGATGATAAGTCCGGATTCATCGATCCGTTTTCCTTCAATTGAGCTTTTTTCAGAGCAGAAAAAGTATGCCTGTTTTGATTATGAAACCGGCCGGTTACTAAACAATGGTGCTGATACCCCTGACAAAAGTTTTTATGTCATTTTTTCAGAACCCATAGCAATACAGCCGGATAATGCCATAATCGAATCTGGTCGATTTTATGGTTCATGGTATGGATATTCCTATTATTTTGTTGATCCACAATACGCTGAAAAAGCTGGTGTTACCATTGGAATTGCTGCTGAAATCAGTGAAAAAAATACTCTGCGGTATCCAGCCGTCTCACTCGAAAATTATCATCTGCTTGACAAAGTACGTATTAACAATAAGACCGTAATCTCCGGATCTCCACCCACTTTGGTACTTGCATTGCCATCTCCTGAAGATCTATTAGGGTATCGTCTCTCTATTCATCCTCTATCCCCAGGGACTCTCAGTGAAACGCAGCTATATTCTTTTGAGGAATTTAAAGATCATTGCATACTGGCTGAATCTGATCGTGTCTGTAGATTTAATCTTGCAGATAAAATGTTTTTTGGAGAGAATCCTATTGGTACTTTTGCTGTCCGGATAAGAAATGATCTGAAGAATCTTGACCAGATATTTGAATTTTCTATAATTCCCGAAACATCGTTCTCTTTTTCAAAATCACTCTATTTACCAGGAGATGACAACGATTCCGTTGAGCTAACAATAACCTCATCTAAACCCTTGAGTTTATCAGCAGATGAATCGATTGCCTGCAAAAGAACAAATGAGTCATGGATCTTATCGGGCCCCTTAAGGCAGGAAATTACCGGAACGCTTGAATTGGCTATCGCAGAAAACGAGTCATTCTCTGGTTCATTTTCAATGCCTGTTCCTCATTTATCATGGCGGTTTGAAAATTCTGAAAAGGAGATCATCTGTCCCATTCAACGCACAAAAGTAACAGTATCAGATGATATATATGACGAATTGGGAGACGGCAAAATGTTGACAATATTTATGCCGGAAGGATATCAGGGCATCGGAACGATAACTGTTAAACCCAGTGAGCAGTATATCACAAAAGAAACTCAGAATGGAAAGATAATATTCCTTATTTCCCGATTCAATGATATATTACAGGAAATTCAGGATAACCAGATATCATTCATTTTTTCTTTTGATTCTCAGAAAATAAGGTTTGAAATACCACTTTTTAACCTAAAAAGATGGCGTATCTCAGAATTCGATTCACAGGTCACAATTGAAGGAGATATACGGACAATGAATCTCTCCTGGAAGGAAGAAGGAGATGTTTTAGATAGATCATTAATAATCTGGAAAGCGGGTTTAGAGCATGGTCAACCTCAAAAAATGGCTGAGGTTCCAATATCTCCAGATGGCAGAACACTATCCATTTCAAAGCCAAAAAACAAAATTTCTCCGGGATTATATTACGCTCAATTCACTCGAATCAGAGATGAATGGACTTCAATGACAGTGGCATTCCCTGGAGAACACGCGTCTAATTTGTTCCAGTTCTCATTTGATCTTGAAGCCCCTGAACTGTTAAGAGAAGGAGATGAATTACTCACTTCAGGCCATTATTTTGAAGCAATTGAACATTACAAGGAACTTGAACGCTTCAACAGTCACCTCGTAGGCCTGTGGAAACAAAAACTTCAGAATACTTTTATGTACACATACCGATATGATGAAATTCTGAGTATCTTTAAAGAACTGATGGCAACGACTGATAATTTAAGGGATACTGATTATTCATATATTACTTTCAGAGTTAACGATTGTTTGAAAAACTCTGATAAATTCACGTATGAAACCTTTAGATCTCTCTTCCAGGTTGTCGCCGTTTTATCAAAAAGATCTACGCCAAGAACAATCCTTCTGGAACATATTCCGGATTTTGAACAAGCAATAAAATTGTGCCTGGTTCTTGATGATCAACAGATATCTCGCATCAATAGATGGCTTGAAAAAGTGAAGCATTCACTGGGATATAAAAAGCCAAATGTTCGGAATAATAAACCGGGAAATCGTTAAGTCTGAAACAGAGGGAGAACTATGTCATTAAATCCGATATCGATTACAGAAGAAATAAAAAAGCGGTATCTGGGGTATCTTAAAACCACCTTCCAGATTGACGATCCAGAATTAGATTTACTCTTTCAGGAAAAAATCACTTCCAAAGAATTTATCAAAGGTCCGATTCTTGAGATAACGCCTCCCTATAAAGTATCCTCTTCAATACAGGATTTAATTCATGTTGGTATTTTGTCTCCTCATTTTCGTGAACTTAACCAGAAAGAGGTGCCAGTGGACCGCCCACTGTACCTTCATCAGGAAGAGGCATTGAGAAAAACAATTGTGGAAGGGAAGAATATTGTTGTTGCAACAGGTACAGGGAGTGGGAAAACAGAGATTTTTATACTGACAATTCTCAATGAATTGTTTCGGCAAAAAGAGGCAGGAACACTAAATCCGGGTGTTAGAGCACTTCTTCTCTACCCTATGAATGCGCTTGTTAATGATCAGCTTAAACGGATGCGATCACTTCTGGCAACAACACCAGATATTACCTTTGGCAGGTATACCGGTGAAACACAAACTACACGAAGAAAAGCTGTTGAAAATTATAAAAAACTCTATGGAGATGAGCCTCTTCCCAATGAATTAATCTCCCGTGAAGACATGTGGGAATCTCCCCCTCATATTCTCCTCACCAATTATGCCATGCTGGAATATTTACTATTAAGACCAACAGACAATGTCTTTTTTGATGGTAAATATGGTAATTCATGGAAGTTCATCATACTGGATGAAGCTCATACCTACAATGGCGCAAAAGGCATTGAGATGGCAATGCTTCTCCGTCGCCTGAAAGAACGGGTTGTTCAGAGTCGCAAAGGAGTCCTTCAGTGTATCGCGACCAGTGCAACACTTGGGGGAGGGTCCCAGGATTTCCCAGCAGTTGTAGAATTTGCGACAAATATCTTTGGTGAGACCTTTGATATGCAAAGTATTGTTACCGCTGAGAAAAAAGACCTCATTCATGATGATCTCTGGGGTAAGCCAAATCCCCTGTGCTATACCACGTGGCAGGACATTGTATCTTCAGAAGAAGAGAACACCCTTCAGAGACTGATTGAATCTGGAGAACAATATGGTATTCCTAAGGATGTTCTCTCCGGTGCCCTGAATAAATCTGGTGGCGAACTGGGCACTTTTCTCTACTATGTACTATCCGGCGATACGTATGTGATGAATGCAAAATCACTGTTTTCTTCTTCTCCTACTACACTAAATGATGCAGCAGATTTGCTATTTCCTGATTACACTCTAAACCGGGAGATGCTGGTGGCATTGGTAAATATAGCAGGAAGAGCGAAAGTTGAAGGATCTGATCCACTCCTCCCGGCACGGTATCATCTTTTTGTGAGAAGTGTAGAAGGGGCTTATATTCAGTTTTATCCCTATCCAAAGATATTTCTTGAACCTATCACCAGAAATGAGTCTGATGGAGACCCTCCGGTTTTTGAACTGGGCGTATGCCGTTATTGTGGCGCTCCGTATTTAGTAGGTAAAACTGACGGTAACAGTTCACAGTTAAAACTAAAACAGGCTGTTCATTCATATTTTGAGGATGAAATTACTGTTCGTTACTTTCTGCTGAAAAGATCCATTCTTTCAGAAAATGAGAACGAAGATGACAATATTGAACTGAATCAGGATATTTCAATAAAAGGTGAGGAGTGTCATCTTTGCATAAAATGTGGTGCAATCGATAAGGCAAACCGCGTAAAACCTTCCTGTACCTGTGGTGAGGATTACCGGATTACTGTTTATGAAATCACATACAAGGGCGATACTCTTCATAAATGTCCTGTATGTACCCGGATAAATCCTGGAAATGCAGTTGTCAGCAGATTCCTAATGGGGAAAGATGCCATTCCAAGTGTGTTAGCAACGGCTATCTACCAACAGCTCCCGGATGTGCTTATCAAAAGAAAACAGGATTTGTCTCAGGTAAAATCCGATGATCCCTGGGCTCAGAGCTCTGCGATAACACTCACTCCAAATCATAGTGATACCAAAAGGAGTCTTCTGGTTTTTTCAGATAGTAGGCAGGATGCAGCATTTTTTGCTCCTTATCTTACCCAGACTTACAATAAAATTCTCAGAAGATCTCTTATTGTAAAAATTCTTGAAGAGTATAAGGATACCATTTTTCAGAATGACTGGAGAATAACGGATCTTATTGGACCTCTTGAAAAAAAGGCGAAAGAAATTGGTATTTTCTCAAAAAATACGAAACAAGAGGTCCAGAATGAAGTTACACGATGGGTATTTTATGAGTTTAGTTTTGCAGGGACTATGGGGAGTCTGGAAAATCTTGGATTATGTGGATTTACTCTGGTGCGACCTGAACATTTTCAACCACCTGCACCATTTCTGAGAGAACCTTGGAATCTTACAGAAGACGAAGTATGGTCACTATTTCAGATTCTTCTGGATAGTTTCAGGAAGGATGGAGCGATTCATTTTCCTGATGGTATAAGTCCTCAAGATGATTTTTTTCAGCCCAGGAATTACCAGTTTTATTTTACCCAGAGAAATGGAAATCGAATGGATCATGTTCTTGCATGGACTCCTCGGGATGGATACTCGAACAGAAGACTGGATTATCTGAAACGTCTTGCTAAAGCAGTTAATAGTGATGTTTCTGATGGGGAGTGTCGGGAAGCCTTGGATGGTATCTGGAGGTTCTGTAAACCTGAAGATAATACTTCGGTATTCAATGATTATTTCATTCAGGAACGGGCCGGGAGACAACGTGATCCTGCATATCTCATGAACCCCAAGCAGTGGCGCATAGGTGCTGATAGTTCTGGGAAACCTATCAGGTGGTATTATTGCTCACGTTGCCATTCGCTTACGAATTTAAATATACGAAATATCTGTCCAACTTACCGCTGTGAAGGGGTCTTAATACCTATCAATCCTGAGATGAAATTTCAATCTGATCATTATCTGCGATTGTACAAAGAAATTGATTTAATACCTCTTCGTGCTTCTGAGCATACGGCACAACTGACGAATGAACGTGCTTCACAACTTCAGCAGGAATTTATCGATGGAAAAATAAACGTGCTCAGTTGTTCTACAACATTTGAATTAGGGGTTGATGTCGGAGAACTGGAATCGGTATTTATGAGAAATATGCCCCCATCAGCTGCAAATTATATTCAGCGTGCCGGAAGGGCCGGGAGAAGACTTGAATCAAGCGCATTTGTGACAACATTTTGCCAGCGCCGTTCTCATGATCTGAGTCATTTTAAAGATCCCATGCCATTTGTTCGTGGAATTATTGCTCCACCTCATTGTGATATCAGAAATGAAAAAATTGTGAAAAGGCATATTTATGCCACAGCAATTGCTTCATTCTGGATGAAAAATCCTGATACTTTCAATAAAGTTTATCACTTTTTCTTTGAAGAAGAACGGGACGGTCCCGAACTTCTGAAAAACTATCTTCTTTCACATCCTGAAGATCTTATGAATTCCCTGAAACGGATTGTTCCGGAGGAGATGCAGAAACCTGTTGGGCTATGTAACTGGGAATTTGTAAATGGTCTTTATCTTGAAGATAAAAACCACCCGGACATGGGCCTTATGATAAAAGCAGCTGATACCGTGCGTTCTGATGTCGAAGGAATTGAAGAAATCAGAAAAGAGTCTTCCGAAAAGGGCTATCATACCGATTATCTCCTACGACTCATTCGTACCATTCGGAGCCAGCCAATTATTAATTATCTTTCATCCTGCAACATTCTTCCAAAATATGGCTTTCCTGTTGACGTAGTCGAATTTAAGATCATGTACCCATCAGATGAAGCAAAACAGCTCCAGCTTGAACGGGACCTTGCTATTGCTATCTCAGAATATGCGCCCGGTAGCCAGATTGTGGCAGGAGGAAATATCTGGGAGAGCCGGTACATAAAGCGAGCACCAAAACACGAATGGAGAATGTATGATTATGCAATATGTGATAATTGTCACCGATATCATCGGGTTCTCTCTGAATTAAATAAGGAACTAATTGTATGTGAATCCTGCAACGAACCGCTTGGAAGCCGGAGGGGCAGATTCATCATTCCGGAATTTGGATTTTTAACAGAAAATAAAAAACCTCGATCTGCACGCGAAAAACGACCTCAAAAGACATACAGTTCCAGGGCTTATTTTTCCGGGGAATGTGTTCCGGAAAAGAAATTAGAAGTGTCTCTTCATGGAACTTATCTACTCAGAGCAGAATCTGCCTCTCATGGTCGTCTTGGAATCATAAATAATGCCGGTTCCAGGCATTTTAACATCTGCCAGTCCTGTGGTTATGCTGTATTTGGAAGGGAGACATTGCCTAAAACGCATAAAACATCGACCGGAAGGTCATGTAATGGCCGTTTTCTGATGAATGTCGATCTCGGCCATGAATATCTAACTGATATTCTCCAGCTTGAATTTGTGGGATTTGTATCACACGATGAAGGATTCTGGTTATCACTACTCTATGCTATTCTCGAAGGGATTAGCTCCGCACTTGATATTAACCGGGATGATCTGAACGGAACACTATATCCAATTCGTGGTAAGACTAGTGAGCCTGCTCTGATTCTTTTTGATACCATTCCCGGAGGTGCCGGCCAGGTTCGCCGGGTTATTGAAAATGAGGAGACATTAAAAAAAGTTCTGAGAGCATCTTGGGAAAATCTAAACGCGTGTGATTGTGGTGGAGAAGGTGGTCATGCAAGCTGTTATGGGTGTTTAAGGAACTATTCAAACCAATATTGTCATGAACAACTTGAGCGTGGCAAAGTCATGGAATTCTTTAGATTAATGGGAATAGAAGAATTCTGAAGAATAATTTATTTAGATTTTTTAAAAATTTTGATTATCAGACGGATCAAAAACGGTTTCTTTTTTAATTGTATTGGCATCGTCGTTTCATCAGTCAGAGAAATCTGAGGCTGTTGCAATGGTGAAACAGGAGATTCTTTGGTCAGATTATTGTGTCCATACGTTTCTAATAATTCGGGGAAATTCGTTTTTTCCTTACTCTCCGAAGATTGGATAAGATTCGTTTTGGAAACTCCCTGCTGGGAATGATCTTCTGAGCTATCGGCCGGATCTGAGAACCGGTTATTTGATCCATTGTTGGTTTTTATCTCAGTGAAACTTTCTGGATTGTTTTCCGGTTCACGTATCGTCTCTTTTTCAGTCTCCTGAATAAAGGTAAATTCAGAATGATTCTCTTCTTTGACAGGATTAGGTTGCCTCTCAAGGGCAATTTTTTGCATGCCAAAATCTATCTTGCCTGTTGATTCATCGGATCCTGATACAGAATGTTTCTGAATGTGTTTGTCTGTAAAATCAGCCGTATCCGATTTTTTTGCGAGGAATGCATCGCGAACTTTATTAATAGTATCTAGTGTTAGAGAGGGAGATCTGGGAATATTCTGTTTCTTCACTGCAGGTTCTTTTGGTTGGTTGTTCTTCTGTTCTTTTCTCATCTGAGCACTAATAGATTCAGCAATCTTACCTAGGTCAGAATTTTTTTGAGACTGATCTATTAGAGATTCTGATTTGTCTGAGTGAAATTCATCTGCAATCGCTTCATTTTCTATCTGATATAACGAATTGATTCGGTTATATATCTCAGAATTCGATTGATGGTGGGTATCAGGCCTGAATATCTGATGGCTTTCAGGTGTATTGAGAGCCAAAGCAAAAGTATGAGCTAAGAGATAATCCCCCATTTCTGTCTCTGCATCAAAGCAGAAGAGTGAAGCGCTATCTTCTTGCTCATAGAGTGCAAGTGAATCAAAGACCCTTTCATAATTTGCTGTAGGGGTCTGAAACGGTGACAATTCTCTGGAACTTGTACTACCTTCAGAAAAGGATCCAATGATCATATGAGCCAGGAGATAATCTCCCATCTCTGTTTCTTTGTTAAAGTGGAGAAAAGAAGACGGATCTTCAATATCATAAAGCGACTGAATCCTTAACAATATTATATTTCCACTGGTTTCCGGGTAAAATATCTGATTCAAATTGGTATCTAAAGAATGAATTTCCAGATTATTGAACGCATTAGCCCCATAGGCATGTGCTGCGGTTATGTCAAATAATTCGTCATCTTCATCTCCTGAGAACTGGACCATACAGAGTGAGATGAGAGCTAGATATTTTTCCATTGCCTCGTCTGACAGGACGATTTTTTTATCTTTAAGAGCTATCGAGAAGGCTTGAAGAAACGACTTTAATTGATCCTGTTCTTCCGTATTTCCGGTTTCTGCGATGGACTGAAGATGGTCAATCAGTCCTGTCTCAGCTAAGGTCAGTAAAGTATCGAAGGGTGGTATTTCTTCGGAACATACTGAATAGAGGGGATCTTTAAGAATGGACTGCTGTATCGTCTTAATCCGACTTGATGACACCTCCTGTTTTCTCTTAAAAGAAAGAAGATTTTCCTCAAGTTTTTCTACAGTATCAATGTCATTTTCAATTTCTGTGAGTTTTTCTATCAAATCATCTGGCTTATTGAGAACATCCAGCTGATTTCTGATAAGCGTAATCTGTTGATTTAGATTTTCTATATCTTTTTCAATATCATCTGAATCAACTGGTTCAAGAAATGGAATTTCATTTATCAATGACTCCAGATTTTCATCTATGCCACTCAGATATTCTTCCTCTCTTTCCAGACTACGGTTTTCTTCCAGCCAATAGGACAATTCAATTGCATCTGTCGGTCGAATCAGTTCTTTTGTTACGAGAGGATAGATAATTTTTTCAAAATACTCATCCACCTGTTCCTGGGGGATAATGCCATGCATAAGAATTGGAGTGATATATTTTTTGGAACGAGGTATTTCAGCATGAAATAGTTTATTTCTGTCGATAAAATTCAAAAACAGATTGCCCAGCAGAGTATTTTTTGAAGGAGATAAATCTTTGATTTCTTCACGAATTGAATTCCAGTAAGAACCTTCGGTATAATTGAAAATCCCTTTTAAAACAAGATAACATGAGACTGATGCCGGGTACTGAATAATATTTTCCTGAAAACTACTCTCGTTTGAATAGGGAAATTCCTCTAAAATGAACGAACAGAGCATTTCAAAATCATTATTTGTCAAAGGAATCTGCCCCAGAAGGCCTACTTTTGGCACCTGATCTAAAAGGAGTGATTCACATGAATCGATAGTAGTGCAGTTTTCCAGCATCTTTTCCCCCCTAAAAGTTAGTATATCATTCTATCACGATCATGGTGCATAAAATGTTTGCCCTCTCAGAGTGCAAATACCTCATAGCCCCGTAAGGTAATCAGATAATCTGCCTTCTCAACAAGACTCTGGAACGCTTCTTCCTGCCAGTTAGGTCCGGGATTTGAACTGTTTAGTGAACGGGCTACTTCCTGTCTGAACTGTTCAGGGTAGGTGGTATGGAGTAGTTTCCAGTAATCCAGGA
>CAZBGM010000041.1:0-1424 GCA_964491505.1 uncultured Methanomicrobiaceae archaeon
TGGTAGGCCTCCATGACATACGCGAGGGCGGCGGCGGTGCCTTCGTTAAGTTTTTTGTGTACTGCGGGGTCCTGCACAATTTTCCACAGGACGGCAGCACGCCTTTTCTGATTAGGTTCGGTCTCTTTCAGGTGCGCACGAACAGATTCCTGCAGGGTGATCATACCCGGAATATCGGGGCAGGCTTGTGCCAGTACTTCCTCAAGAACAAGCCGCATCCAGTGGGTGACAGCCGGACTTTTGGCGCCGGTCGAGAGAGCAATCGTGTAGCTTTCGCCATGTATCACCGAGGGAATCGTCGTGTCACCCGCTTCTCCACTGGCGTTGTTGAAATGCACACCACAGGATCTGGCAATGGCGCCAATCCGGTCGTTTAAGGCTGTATCAGAGGTTGCTGCCACACAGACAGCGGCACCGGACATCTGTCCTTCAAGATCCAGATCTGTCAGCGTTTCAATATCGCAGATTATTTTCTGAATGGAACAGCTACTCTGAATTGCATCAAAACCCACATCAAAGGATCTACTGAGCACGGTAACTGCTGCTTCGCGTGCAAAGAATTTTGCCTTCCGCAGTCCGACACGCCCTCCTCCGAATATGACGACTGGTAATTCCCGAAGGTCCAGAAAAAGGGGTATCATGCTATATACAGTTACTACGTCCGGCCAATAAATACAATTGCTTCAATCCTAAGAGATGGCACGATATCCTGCCCGTTTTTGCCTCATTTCTCCAGGCACGCAGTCACATTTCGACAGATTTATATCATTCTCAGACCTATCTTAGGAAGCACAAGAGTGTGAAATTGTGTCGATAGTGTAGTGGTTATCACTAGGCGTTGCCAACGCCTAAACCCGGGTTCAAGTCCCGGTCGACGCACTTCTTCTTTGTTCTTTTTTAAAAGAGTTTCAAGATTCCTTCGTAGATTCGCAGACAGCTACAGACATTGATTTTCAGAGTTGGATAATGAAAAATCTATGAATTTCGTTGTATTCCCATTTTAGAGAGAAGATTTTTTTTCAGGATGCCACAAGATAATCTGTAACCGCCATCACATTTGTCCCACATACTTAAACGACGGCACAACCCCAGCATAATCTACTGGATTTAGAACCCCCGCGCAACACTTGTTTCAATCATTTTTTCGTTATGCGCGATATGATATAGGACCGTTCTCCTGTTGCGGCATGTAGTGTCTTCCCATTAGCAATCAGTAGGATTTTGTCATCCAAAATGCACTCATTTTAGCAGAGATTCCACTTCTGTATCTAAAAATAAAGACCTCAATGTTCATCCAGTAACTCACTCAAGATTACACTATATAATAGACCCAAAGTATTATCGTTACAAATTCCATAGTTACCAATATTCGCCACCTGAACTATCGTGTTGAGCCAAAGCAACATTCCGTGAAAGGAGCATGA
>CAZBGM010000041.1:1524-5461 GCA_964491505.1 uncultured Methanomicrobiaceae archaeon
GTCGATTATGCAAAATGTATCGGCTGTGCTGTCTGTGCGATGGCATGTCCGTTTGGTATTATCCAGTTTGATAAGGTATTTCAGCTGGATACCAGCCGGGAGGTCAACGCAAAGTGTGATAACTGCATAGAACGGCAGAAAGAGGGTCTCATCCCGGCATGTGTCGAGGCATGCAAGACCGGCGCACTGGAGTTCGGCGATGCCAATGAGCTGATCAGGGTCAGCAGAAAGGACTTCACCATGCGGATGATCAAGTCAGAAGGAACGGATGTCGAGGTGCCAAAGATCCCGGCAAACATTCAGGCATACCGGACGATTATGAAAGAAATCGCGAAGACGTGCGAATAAACAAAGAAGAAGAAAAAGGTGAGAAAAATGTATGATGCATCTGAGGCAAAAAAGGTAGCAGCGCAGAGAGCGCTTGACCCGACCGATCAGGAGATGATCGAAAAAACAATTGAGGACGGCGTTGAAACCGCCTGGGACCGACTGGAAAACCAGCAACCCCAATGTGGATTTGGCCAATTAGGCGTCTGTTGTAACCGGTGCACAATGGGACCATGCCGGATCGAACCATTCGGCAGCAAACCGGACCGGGGAGTCTGTGGGGCAAACGCGGATCTCATCGTTGCCCGGAACATGCTCGATGATCTCTCGACCGGTGCCGCCGCCCATTCTGATCATGGCCGGGAAGTGCTGGAAGTACTGCTGGAAACTGCTGAAGGAAAATCTCAGGGGTACCAGATTCTTGGTGAAGAGAAGCTGGCGACTCTGGCAGGAGAATATAGTATAGAGACAGAAGGGCGGGAAAAGGAAGCAATCGCAGAGGAACTTGCCCGTGCAATGCTCGAAGAATTCGGCACGCTCAAAAACAGCATTCAGCTCGCAGAACGGGCGCCGGAAAAGACGAGAGGACTCTGGAAAGCGGCCGGCATCTACCCGCGCAGTGTGGATCGGGAGATTGTGGAGTCCATGCACCGGATTCACATGGGAGTCGGTGCAGATTATACAAATATTCTCCTGCACGGGATGAGAACCTCGCTCTCTGACGGATGGGGAGGGTCGATGATGGCAACCGACGCATCAGATATCCTGTTCGGCACACCAACCCCTGTTACATCATGGGCAAATCTCGGCGTCCTCTCCAAAGATCAGGTAAACGTGGTGATGCACGGGCACAACCCGGTTCTCTCTGAGATGATCGTAAAGGCAGTCGAGGACCCGGAGCTTAAAAAATATGCCGAAGAACAGGGTGCAAAAGGCATCAATCTGGTCGGGATGTGCTGCACAGGCAACGAACTTCTGATGCGTCACGGGATACCCATCGCCGGGAACATGCTGGATCAGGAACTCGCCATCGCAACCGGCGCTGTTGAAGTCATGGTCATTGATTATCAGTGCATCTTCCCGTCGATCACCCACACCGCTGCCTGCTATCACACCAAAGTCATCGCAACCAGTGAGAAATCAAAGGTGCAGGGTGCAATCTACAAGGAGTTCCACCCGGAAACGGGTCTTGACACCGCAAAAGAGATCGTCCGCCTCGCCATTGATAACTTCCCCAACCGTAATCCAGACCGGGTAAAAATTCCGGCAAAGCCCATTAAGATGATGGCCGGATTCTCAGAAGAAGCCATCAAAGGGGCACTGGGCGGTTCCTACAAACCACTCATCGATGCGATCGTCGCAGGCAGCATCAAAGGCGTCGTGGGCATTGTGGGCTGTAACAACCCGAAAATAAAACACGACTATGGACATGTGACCCTCGCAAAGGAACTCATCAAAAGAAATATTCTCGTTGTCGAGACCGGATGTGCTGCGATTGCCAGCGGAAAAGCTGGCCTTCTCCTTCCTGAAGCAGCAGACATGGCAGGCGACGGGCTGAAATCAGTCTGTAATGCACTCGGCATTCCGCCGGTTCTGCACATGGGTTCCTGTGTTGACTGTTCACGGATTCTGGTGCTCGCTGCCCATATTGCAGATGAACTCGGTGTCGGTATCGAAGACCTGCCGCTTGGCGGTGCAGCGCCGGAATGGTACTCACAGAAAGCCGTCTCCATCGGCACATACTTTGTCTCGTCAGGAGTCTACACAGTCCTTGGCATCCCGCCAAAGATCTTCGGCAGTCCAAATGTTGTGGAACTCCTCACTGTTACCCTCAAAGACGTCGTAAACGCATCGTTTGCCGTTGAACCGGACCCCGTAAAAGCTGCGGACCTGCTTGAAACAGAGATTGAACGGAAGAGAACAGCGCTGGGAATCTGATTGCCGGTCCATAACGATTCCTTTTTTTGGTGGTAATATTACCATGGATGAAAAAATACTGGACGACATTATCTCCCGATATGATTCCCCTTCCGGGAGACTACTGGGGATACTTGGGGAGATACAGAACAGCGAGCGCTATATTCCCCGTGAATCACTTGAGATGCTCGCAGCGAAACTATCAGTTCCTCTCTCACAACTTTACAGTCTTGTTACCTTCTACTCCTTTTTCAGTCTGCAACCGGTCGGGGATCACCGGGTTACCGTCTGTATGGGCACCGCCTGCCACGTAAAAGGTGCAGCGGCGATCCTTAAAACATTGGAACATCTCCTTGGACTGCCTGAAGGAGTCACCGAGGAGACCAGATCTCCGGTCACGACAGAGGATAATGCCTTCACACTGGAGATTGCCCGGTGTTTTGGTGCCTGTAGTATTGCACCGGTTCTCAGAGTTGACAATCATCTCTACGGCTACGCAAAACCTGAGAGTCTTCCGGCAATCCTTGAAGAGTACGGATGGAGGAAGCATGAAGATTAGATCACATGCCGGGTTCATAAACCAGCAGCGTATCGGTTTACAGAAACTAAAGCCGGATATTCCCCGGATTACCGTCGGGCTTGCCACCTGTGGTGCGGCGGTTGGCGGAACAGCGATATTTGAGCGCCTGAAAAAGAGTATTGAAGAACAGGGACTGGATATTTCTCTGATACCAACGGGATGTATCGGATACTGCCGGGAAGAGCCAATTGTAACCATCACTCATCCGGGAAAGCCGCTTGTTCTCCTTCACAAGGTCCAGGAAGAAGACACCGATAAGATCCTGAGTGCAGTGGAATCCGGATCTGTTCCATTCGATAAAGCACTGTGCCGGATAGAGGCGTGGGATCATCTCATGGGATACACCATAAACTATGGTGAAGGGTTTGAAGAAATTCCGTTATATGGAGAAATTCCATTCTTCGGACGCCAACATAAAGTTATTCTCCGGGACACCGGGCTTATCAACCCCGAAGATATTGACGAATTTATAGCCGTCGGAGGCTATTCAGCAGCATATCTTGCTCTCACCGAAATGCATCCTGACCAGGTCCTTGAAGAAGTAGAGAAGTCCGGACTCCGGGGTAGAGGCGGTGCCGGTTTCCCTGCCGGGCTGAAATGGCGGATTACAAGAGAGAAAGAGAGTGATATAAAATATATCATCTGTAACGGAGACGAGGGAGACCCCGGTGCCTATATGAACCGCAATGAGATGGAGAGCGACCCCCACATGCTCATTGAGGGAATGATTCTCGGCGCCTATGCCATCGGCGTGCAGGAAGGTCTCATCTATATCCGGGCAGAGTATCCCCTTGCTATCAAACGACTAAAGCATGCTATCGAACAGGCCAGAGAATACGGCATTCTTGGACCCAACATATTTGGCACGGACTTCTCGTTTAATCTTCAGATTGCAATCGGTGCCGGGGCCTTTGTGTGCGGAGAATCAACTGCTCTTATCGCATCCATTGAGGGACGGACCGGCAGACCCCATCCCCGTCCGCCCCGCCTCACCGACTCTGGACTCTGGGGGAAACCAACGGATCTCAATAATGTCGAGACTTGGTGCAATGTCCCGGTCATCATCAAAAACGGGAGCGACTGGTATACGACCATCGGAGCACCAAACAACAC
>CAZBGM010000041.1:5561-10998 GCA_964491505.1 uncultured Methanomicrobiaceae archaeon
ATTGTTGTTATGGACGAGGAGACTGATATGGTCGATATTGCCCGGTATTTCATCAGTTTTGCGACCGGAGAATCCTGCGGGAAGTGCATTCCCTGCCGGGAAGGACTGAAACATTTGCTTCTCCTGCTGAACCGGATTCTGGCAGGCAAAGGAACCGATGCCGACCTTGTTACGTTAAAGGATCTCTCTGAGACGATTGTGGCAACCTCACTCTGCGGACTGGGACAGTCAGCGCCCAATCCGGTGCTGACAACGCTTGCGTATTTCAGAGAAGAATACGAGGAACTGGTGAGATCATGACAGACGCTGCACAGAACAGAACAGAAGAAGCACCGGACCGGGTCACGATCACTGTCACAATCAACGGGAAGGCCTATCCGGCAGAAGAAGGAGAGATCCTCCTTGCTGTTGCGATACGGAATAAGATTGATATTCCCCATCTCTGCTACGAGGCATCTCTCTCACCCTATGGGGCATGCCGCCTCTGTATGGTCGAAGTCAGGAAAAACGGCAGAACAGAGATGACGACCTCCTGTACACTGCGTGCAACGGAAGGTCTGGAGGTTGTCACTGATACGCCTGAGATTCTGCGTCACCGGAAGATGCTCCTGGAACTCTATCTGGCCGAGGCACCGAAATCTGAAGTGATAAAGTCACTTGCTGCAAAGTACGGCGTTACCAGAACACGGTTCTTCAGAAAAGTGGAACCGGCAGATCCTCTGGGCAACAGATGTGTGCTCTGTGGTCTCTGCGTCCGGGTCTGCAACGAGATTATGGGCGGCGGTGTCATCTCTTTTGTGAACCGGGGACCCTACACGGTCATCAGCACACCGTTTTTAGAGGAGAGTTCAATCTGCCTCGGATGTGGCGCCTGTGCTCAGGTCTGCCCGACTCATGCCATTGAGATAGAGGATACCGGTGACGTGCGGGTCATGAAATCCTGGGCTGAGACGAAGGTGAAACTCAGAGCGTGCCCCGTCTGCGGGAAGTATTTCGCCCCGGACGTTCTGGCAGAGGCAACACTTGCAAAGATAAACCCGCCACTGTCTCAGGAAATTTTAAATATCTGCCCGGAATGCCGGGGAAAACATCTTGCACAGCAGGAGATTCTTGCCGCGTCCGGGAATTTTAACGGAGGAAAATAATCATGTGTGATACCATGATGAATGAGGTAAAGGCACAGCGAACGAAAGTAATGGCTGCTGCCGATACTATTGAAAAACATACAATAAATGAAAGAGAGCAGGGATTCCGGGTTGTTATCACCGGAAAAGGCGGTGTCGGAAAGACGACGATCACCGCCCTTCTCTCCCATCTCTTCTCGCAGAAACAGTTCACTATCCTTGCGGTTGACGAAGATCCCCAGATGAACCTACCCTATGCCATCGGTGTGCCACGGGATGAGAGTGAGAGGATTGTGCCACTCACCCATAACCTTGATTATGTGGAGGAGAAGACCGGAGCACGCCCCGGAGAAGGATGGGGACTCATGTTAAAGCTGAACCCGGATGTCTCAGATGTTGTAAACCGGTTTGGGGTCAAAGGCCCCGACGGCGTGAATATTCTGGTGATGGGAACGGTGGTTCAGGCAGCAACCGGGTGTCTCTGCCCGGAAAATGCCCTGTTGGAGTCTGTTGTCAGATACATCAATCTCCGGGAGAACGAGGTGATTCTGATGGATACCCAGGCCGGCGTTGAACATTTCGGCCGGGCGATTGCCCAGGGATTTGACCAGGCACTCCTCGTCACCGACCCCACTTTCAACGCGGTGCAGGTCGTCAAACATTCAGTCCGCCTTGCAAAAGAACTCGGCATCCCCTCGGTTCACCTCATCATCAACCGGGTCCGGAAAGAGTCTGATATCAAAAAAGTGCATGATATTCTGGGCGACACGCTCCCGCTCTTCTCAGAGCAGTTCATTATTCCCTATGAGGAGGAACTGATCGCCTGCGAACCGGACGTCACCCCTATGCTCTCAGAACATGCGTCATCTTCGTTTGTCGCCAGTATAAAAGAGATTCAGTCAGCGCTGGAATACTACGGGACAAAACAGAATGTGGGGATGTAAATTTTCAGACCCCACGTTATCCCCGCACTGTTGCACCGGCATTCCGGGCTGAGGTAATCAGCACCTCACCACCCCCAAATGCTTCCAGATAATCGTTTGATGCTTTTTTCACCGGCTCTAAATCCCCATCACTCACCGCAAAGACAGTCGGTCCAAACGAACTCAACCCCGCACCTGCCACTCCTTCTTCACGCATCAGGGCGAGAAGTTCCGGGATGAAGGCGGGTTGCTGCGCCAGTTCCACCTTTTTAAATCCAATATGCTGAATAGTGTTCACTGCTGTTCCAAATGCTTCGATATTCCGTTCAGCAATACCCGGAAGCATACGCATCAGGACTTCGTGGCACAGCTGTTGCACCTCATGAGACGGTACCGGGCAATGCGTCGTGAATAGATCAATTTCCTCACTGCCGTTTGCGCCAGTCGCGATCTCCGGAATGGCAAGGAGGAATTTCCAGTCTTCAGGAAAGGTCAGGCGGACTGTCGCCGGTGCAGGAGACAAGCCCACCGATGCAGATGATGGTCTGAAATCAGTCTTTTCTTTTCCGGGTCCAAAGGTGTGTCCCCCGTCGATGATAAATCCGCCGTGGTCAAACGATGCCGTGCCAATCCCGGATGTGCCGCCTCTGCCGGTGCACTGTGCCAGATTCGCTGTACTCTCCTGTAAACCACTCAACTGAGTGAGTGCCTTTGCTGTGGCAAGGGCAAGCGCTGTCCCGCTGCCAAGACCAACATGACGGGGCGGTGAGCGGTGGATAGTCAGGCGGGCACCACCGGCCAATCCTTTCGAAGCGATAACAGACCCCGCCGCCTTTCGTACAACACCAACACTGGCCGGATCGTCCCCCGTTACTTCGAGGCGGTCGCTACTCCGAGCTTCCAGAAGGATACCGGGATGTTGAACCGCGATGCCGATACCACCATCCACCCTTCCAAGACTCCCGTGCATATCAATAAGACCAAGATGAAGGCGTGACGGTGCCTCGACAAACACACATTTCTCATCACGAAAATGGCTGTACGGAAAGATCTCATTAATGGCAATCAGCGGTTTTTGTTCATTAATAATGGTGTAATGTCGGCTCAGGAGCGGTTCATCCCTGAAGATCTGAAAAAGCGTGCTAAGTTCCGCGTCAGCTCTGATAATTTCAGCATCGGTAATCTCCCGCCGGGTTTCCAGATGGTGTCTGAGAAGAATTCTGCCGATGGGAATATCTGCCTGCATAAGATCAGCTTTAAAAGACGGACGCAGGCGGTTGACCGGCGTATGAGATACCGCATAGACCAGCACTTCCGAATCACCGTGATTTTTCAGTTCGACAACCCGGTAGTTGACCGGGTCGCCCACACTTACTTCAAGCTCTTCGGCTATTTTTTCGTCTGCCGGGACAATCTTCTGGGCCCGGGTTGTGATGGTGACTGGTTCTCCGGTAACAACTTCCAGGAGTTTCGTGACTGAACCGTCAGTCCCCAGAAGAATCTTCTGGACCGGTGAGAGACGACCAATTTTTTCTTCAATACTGAGAAGTTTTGTTGAAAGATCCAACGTAGGTCACATCCTTTATGGATACTCTACATATTATGGACAGGTATATGTACATTTCTGATAGCCTGATGGTAAGATAAATCAGTGACTATTGCCACAATCATCAAAAAAAGAATGACACGAGATCACAGGTTGCCTGATTATCGCATCCGCCATTTTTCTTCCGGCACAACGATTTCAAACCGCACTCCTTCTCCCGGAGTACCGGTCTCTTTGATAGAGATCCCGGTGATCGCAAGAATCTCCTGCGTCAGAAACAGACCGTATCCGGTATTTGAACCGACACCCCGTTCAAAAATATCCTCTTTTGAATCGAAGGGAACGCCAACACCGTCGTCTTCTATGACAAGTACTCCCTCTTCGCCTTGCTGCTCCCAACTCACCCTGATTTCTGTCACATGTTCACCATGCCGCAGAGCATTCTCAAAAATATTGTAAAAGACCCGTTTGAGCATCGGGTCAGCAAATACTTCAAGATCACCAGTCTCAACCTGAACTGTTACCGGTAAATTGAGCGAGTGGAAGAGCACAGAATGAATAACCGATTCAATGTGCTGCCAGGCAGGAGACTTTACTCCCACATCCTGATAATCACTGGTAAATTGAACCTGCCCGCTAATCCGATTGGTCGCTTCCAGCATCGTATCAAGCATATGGTTGATATCTTCACGGTCAGGCAGCATCTTTTTGAGCACCCGTTCATAGGTGAGAAGAGCAGAGGTCATATTCAGCACATCATGTCGGGTAATTGAAGATAGAAGCCGTAATTTTTCATTTATCTCCTGAAGCGACTTCTCAGCCTTTTTTAGTGCGGAAATGTCCGTGACGGTTACAATATAACACTCATTTTTTGAGGGTTCAGCGATTTTTGCGACACGCCCCAGACACGGAAGCAGCGTTCCATCTTTGGAGAGAAGCTCCATTTCTGCCTCACCCGTTGCAAACGCACGCCGTTTTGCATCTTCATAGTCCAAATCCCGGGAAAATCTTTTTCTGATATCCTCCCCTAATATTTCAGCCTCTGTAAACCCAAGCATCCGGCACATTGACTCATTCGTCCAGATAACGGTGTTTCTTTCAATGAGGACAATTCCGACTGGTGAAGCGGTAAGAATAGCCTGCTGGGTAGCTGCATGTTCCCGAATCTTCACTTCGGATTCTTTGAGCGCAGAAATGTCACGACAGGTAACAATAATTGCTTCTGTGTCACCGGATTGAGAAAGTTCGGGAACAACGTTAATGTCATACCATATCATCTTCCCGCCGAAGGGCAGTCTTGCCTCACGGCGAAAAATTGTTTTTGTTTCCAGTACCTGCTTCAGATTGCCCATCATCAGTGCTGAATAATCAGATGGGAATAGTGCTTCAGGTCCAAGCCCGACCAGATTCACGGCATCTCTCCTCATCTTTTCAGCAGCAACAGGATTCACATAGGTCAGCCGAAGCAGAGGATTAAACACCAGAATCACATCCAGTGACGACTCCACCAGCGTCCGGTAATGCTCTTCACTCTTTGCGAGCGCCTCTTCAGCAAGCACCCGCCCGATACCGTTTCCAATCTGGGCTGAGATAGTCTCAAGAATATTGTGTACCTGGACAGAGAGGACATCGCTGTTCTTTGAGGCGAGACACAGACATCCTATCAGATTATTCCGGAAATACACCGGAAAGGTATTGAGAGAAGTGACTCTCTCATGATGCATTTGCTGAACGAAAAGCTGCCGTAAGGTAATGTGACAGGAAAAATCCACATTTTTTTTCTGTGGATCCAACCCACAGCGGAAGATTTTCCATCTCGGGATCCGATACGTCAGCTCACAGAA
>CAZBGM010000041.1:11098-13193 GCA_964491505.1 uncultured Methanomicrobiaceae archaeon
GACATCTGCATAAGCTCCTCACGGGAGTAGCCCAGCGTTTCACAGAACAGATCATTGACAGAGATAAATCGTCCGGGGTTGCCATCTGAGCGCACCGTATTGAGGAACATGCAGTCATTCGCCTGATTAAACACTTCCCGGAATTTCTCCTCACTTTCCTGAATGGCACGTTCTGCAATTTTACGCTCACTTATATCCCGGACGGATTCAATCGCTCCAACAATCTGACCCTGATTATTATAGAGGGGTGAAGCACTGCCGGAAAGATACGCACCTCTTCCGTTAAAGGCACCGGGAGAGAATACTTCTGCATAGAGAACATTATTCTCGTTTTTCAGTACATCATACAGCGATGTAGAGGCAGGATCCTGTGTCAGTACAAAATTGATGAGGAGCGGTCGCTTTTCTCCGTACAGCGGGATGGCATACTCATAATCATTATTGCCCAGAATATCTTCTTTTGGGAGACCGGTCAGCTGTTCCATTGCCTTGTTCCAGGCAGTTATCCGGTGATCCGTATCTATCACAAAAGTTGCGTCAGGCAAAAATTCGATGATATCTATCAGTATTCGCGATGATTCATGTGCTTCTTCCTCTGCCAGAATCAGGGGTGTGACATCAGTAAAGGAAGCAACTCGTTTCCCGGTTCCCGGAATACTGGCAATCGTGAGAAAGACAGTGTAAATCGTTCCATCACGGGTTTTTCCCTTAAACGAGTGATTTCTGGGAACATCGTCAGGCAATGTAGCTCGTTTCCGGTGATAATCCATCAGCCGTTCACGGTCTTCCTCCACAATGAATTCGGTCCACGGAATCTTCCCTTCAAGTTCTTCTTTCGAGTAGCCGGACCACTTGGCAAAGACATCATTCACCAGTATAAAGTTCATATCTTCGTCAAGAATTGCGGTGGGTGCCAGTGTTGTTTCAAAAATTGTCCGATAAAGTTCTTCACTCTCCCGAAGTGCTTCTTCCGCCCGGATTCGTTCGGTGATGTCAAGAGCCAATCCGAGAATGCCAATACAGGATCCGTTCACATCTTTAAAAGGGGTAATATGAATCTGAATGACCAGTCCGCAACCAACCCAGACATCTTCAACCTCTTCACCCTGCAGCCCTCTGAGATGCATACTCATCAGATTCTGCCGCTGTGCCTCAGGAATAATCGTTAAAAATACCTGTACCTGAAGGCCGGGGATGCCCTCCACGTCAATATTGTTTTTTGAAAGGATGGACCCATGCAATGAAAAAATATTCAGATCTGCATCTGTCGTCCAGAGGAGTGCCGGAAGCTGATTGAAAAAAAGTGCTGTTTGGTCCTCAAAATGCTTCGCTGCATCAGCCTGAGTAGAAGCTAAGTTCAGAAGTTCTTTATTTTCGAAGAAAACTCCGGAGTATGTTTTGCAGGCACCGCTGCTGTCACGATCGACGTCCCCCCGAAACGTCAGGCACCGGATTGTTCCGTCAGGCAACAGGATACGGGAGGTGCCGGTGTAAATTGTCCCGTGCTCCAGAACGGCATATATTCCTTTCAGAAATGCCTCTCTGTCATCAGGATGTATTTTTTCAGAGAAATCAGGGAACGTTGAAAAATCTTCCTCTTCCTCGCACCCCAACAACGAACGGGCTGATTCAGACCACGTTATCTGACCAGTGGCAGCATCCCATTTCCAGAAACCAACACCGGAAAAACCAGAAGGAACATTCTGAAAACGATCTACATGAGACAACAGAACTTCTTCAACAGATTTACCTTCAGAGTCATCAGCTGCCAGAAGCCGATTCAGGTCAAGAGCAATATCTTCACAAGTATGCTCGTCATCATCACCAATTTTATAGACTGCGTGTACTCCCTCATTCAGGGCAGCGATGAGCACATCTTCGCTGAAATCTTCTGCAACGATACAGAATGGGAGATAATGTCCGTTCTCTCGCAGAGACCTGAAAAGATCGAGTGCAGAACCGTCGGGGAGTGAGAGATCAGAAATAAAAACCTCATACGTGCCGATCTCAATTTTTCCCTGTGCTTTATTAATTGATTCAGAAGAATCAAAATGGATACCCGGACATTTTTTGGGTAACCTGCCGGAAGCAGAGA
>CAZBGM010000042.1:0-12941 GCA_964491505.1 uncultured Methanomicrobiaceae archaeon
TTGGGTCAGGGAAGAAACGATTTTAATTGCTTATTTTTTAGTTTTATCTTATATTATTTCTTTATTTATTTTATTTCTCTCTCTTTACCCATATATGAGAAAAAGTAAATGGAGATGTAAAAAAATTGTGGTTTTCGGTCGTCTGACAGGGGGGTTCATTTACTTTTCGGAAGTGGGTAAAGGAAGGTTTTGGAGGATGTTTTAAGGTCAATTAAAGCTTAGATTACGAATTCATGACCGTTCTTTCCTGCTATTCTTTGGGTTAAGGGCAGATAAAGATGGATCAGGCGGGTCAAGGGAGCTTATGTCTTCGTAGTGTGGGTCGCAGTTGCACCAATGGCCGATGAGAATCTGCAGAGCACGAAGATTGTGAAGGTTACTGGGACACTCAAGGATAATAACGTTACTTATGTTTTAATGGGAGGATCTGGTGTGGATCAGGTGACCAAGATTAGTTATTCTGTAGATAATGATTCGCGGGCTGCTGTTAAAATAGGTGATTTGGAGTTTACTGAACCTCCTGCTGTTGGGGACACTGATTTTATAACAGAGATATTAAAAGGTGATAGGATAATCTTAATTGGTCACTTTGATGATGGTACTGAATAGATCATTGAAGATCGAACGTATTAAATTTAAAAATTGGCTAAAAATTCAGCCATCAACTTTTTTTACAATTTCATTCAGAATGAAAAGTGCTTCCTGTTCTTTTGTATCGCCACATTTTTTTATGATACGAAAGTTATACTGAATCATCTGGTAAAGTGCAGGATCCCGGTTCACCACATACCTCGTCGCATGCACCGTCGCATCGATCACCGCAGCAAACCCCCGGTTAAATGGCCGGATCACCGTTGAAATAACCTCTTCTTTCACCGGCATGAGCGAGACCACACTTGCTTCCCCCGTACTCCGTTCAACCTGACACTCAAACATTACCCATGCCTCAGCAGCGCAAAGCCTGTCCACAGTCCTCCCGGCAACCACTTCCTCACAGAATGCAGACTCCGGTAAATCTCCAAATGCTGTTTCCACATAGAGCACCGGGTCATAGACAATATTTGCAACAAGCCAGCCATCCCGGAGTACATTCTCCTCCGTATGACTCCCGTGAAAGAGCACGGCCGAATATTTCCCGTTGCGATAAATAATTCCAATTGGTGCTGCATTCTTCCGGGTGGTGGCAATTATCTCGTTAATCCCTTCGCCTAACAGTCCCATTGCCATCCCTCACCCAGCGCCACAAAAAGGCCGGCGATAACAATATCAGCAATCGAGCCGGGATTAATCCCGGCTGTAAGACACCACTGGTCCATCTCATCTGCTGTCATGGCATCGTCAAGGACCGCCTGTGCCTTTCGGCAGGTTTCTTCTGCTGCCTCTCTGCCCAGTTTCTTGATGACAAACGTGTCGGGTTCTGTCGCAAGTAACTGTAAAAAAACCCTGCTAACGGCGCTGCGTCCATGACCGGCATGATGGAGCAAGTCTGCCGCTTTTCGGGTCAGGGCAAAACTGTTTGTCCATTCGCGAGCCACCATGTCATTTTCGGCAGAATAGGCCATCACATCATACAGGGTCATCCCTTTCTCGCGGAGCAGAGCAGTGGCTTTTGGGTCATGAATATCCATCCCGTCAGTCTCGTTGACCCGCACAGCCGTATGGGCAAAAGCCTCATAGAAATCAACCGCGTCCTGCACCGTTGTTGCCCTGATAATTTTTTGTGCTCCGGGAATATCTCCGCCCATAATAAGCGGCATCAGAAGAATAAACGCGCCGAAATGGGTATTGCCGCCGGAATGGGTATTGGTTAAGAGCACCGCCTCTTTAATACAGGCACCTATCCGGGATTTCTCCTGCCAGGCGCGATCAAAAGCCGGTTTTACCAGAATCGTCGAAGCCAGAAAATGTTCAAGCCATGTATCTTCATAATCATGGCCCCGGTCTACATTGCCGGGTTTGGTCTGGGCACAGACCTCCAGCATCATCGCAATCTGTGCCCGTTCTGTCACGGTATTATCCGGTTTCATCAAAGACCCTTTTCATAATCTTGTCAGCGAGACGGTGCTTGGCACGCATATAATCCTGTGATGAAAGTCCTTCCTTCTGTAGTGCCATGTTCCGGAACATACAGGGAGTTGTGCTTTTGCAGCACCACGCCAGACTCCCAAAGCAGGTGTGTTCACCGTGTTCGAGCGGGGTATTCTTCGTTGCCGCTATCTTGAAATCATAATATTCTGTTTTGGAAAGACCAATCTTTTTCAGCATCGGCTGAAGCGGACACTCTTTCACCGGCATACAGCAGAACGTAAGTCCCCGGACGTCTCCTCCCCGGCAGAGCTGTTTTGGTGCATTGTACCACCCGGTATCATCAGCATACTCCTTTACGCCCTCGTCCAGTGCCTGCAGAGTTGCATTGTCAGAGTGGCGGGCGACTGAGACGAGATCTGCTCCGTGCTGTAAGAGATCTTTCATCGCACTGAAAGTTGTGATTGAGTTATTGGCGATAATAAGAAGTGGACAGCTGTTTCGAATCTGTCGCAGTCGCGCATATCCGAAGTCCATCAGATCCACATGGAGAATATCTGCCCCGGCCTTCCAGATGGTGCGAGCCAGTTCCGTATCGTCCGGAGCGACACCGGCCCGGATCTTAACTGAAACTACAACGCCAGTCTCTTTCAGGGCCTGAATGGTTGCCGTGAGTTGTTCCGGGTGGGTTAAAAGATACTCACCGCACCCGATATCAAGCATCGGTGCCTGACGGCAGTGTGCGTCTATTTCGTAGACTGCCTTCGTGCCGAATGCCTCTGCTATTGTGCGGTATGATTCAGGAGTACTTCCCCGAAGGTTAAGAAATGGGATGATATGGGTTCCTTTTAGAAGTGAGAGTTCGTGGGAGAGTGCCTCTATCGGGTCGTCATAGAGGAATTCTTTCCGGTCCGCTTCGATAAGCAACCGTGAAGCTGCGATGGTTGGCGCATCAATTGAATAACCGCCGAGACAGGCAATGCCGATGTGATCTTTTCGTTCAAGAGCATACGCGGCATTTACAATACCTGCCATAGATGCAATGGCAACAGGCGTCTGCACGACCTGCCCGTTTATCATCAGTTCAAAGCGGTCATAAGGATCCATCATTGTTCTTAAATTCGTCACTAACTACAAAATTACTTTGGATACAGTGCATTGAGAATATACTCATTTTTGGATCGATTCAGTGTGATGTGTTCGCGGAATTCATCCTGTTTAATACCGACTTCTGTTGTGTAGTAATGCAGGACCTGATCCCAGGGCATAAGAAATGCCTCTTTCGGATGACCTGGTCCTGCTCTGAATTCAACGGAGAGATACCCGCGCCGTCCTGTCTTCTGAAGAAAGGAACTGATCGAATCAATCTGGTGGACGCCGTTTTTATCGTTATGAAAATGCTGGGAGAAGTAGATTTTTTTGCCTTTGATGGATTTACATTCAATGGCAAGATAATACCGGGGATCAAGGGAATCCACGAGAACATCGACATACTGGGAGTTGAACTTCGCCTGTTTCAGGCGGTAGGCAAACCCTTTTGTCGCTGCGCCGGAGAAAAAAGTATTCAGGCAGTGGACAACATCAAGTTCATAATTATTCATCGCTCTTTACTCGTAGCATGGACAGAAAGATAATGACATCGTTAACTATTTTAGCCGGTATCGTAGTACATAGTATGATATGACGAAGACAGGTTTCTTACTCGTAGGGCACGGCAGCAAAAAGCCCAGCAACAAAGAACTCATCGAAAATACGGCAGCACTCATCGCAAAGAAAGAAGATCGCTTCCTTGTGAAATCTGCATTCATGAGCATCAATGAACCGTCGGTTAAAGATGTTCTGGAAACCTTCAAAGCAGATGACATCAGTTCTCTTGTTGTTGTGCCGCTCTTCCTGGCACGGGGTATCCACATTGACGTTGATATTCCGGGTATTCTTGGTCTTGAACAGGGCAGCAAAAAGGGTACGTTCGCCACAGAAAAAGGCGAGGTGCCATTGCTCTATGCCGCACCGATCGGGAACAACCCGATGCTTGCCGACCTGATGGTCAGCAGCGCTGATGTGGTCATCAAAGAAAATCTCTGAATTATAATAACCCCTTAGAGCAAAATAAGCGTATGAATATTCTGGTGCTTGACACCATTCATGGCGGCCGGGAAATCAGCCGTCATCTCACTCTTTTAGGTCATTGTGTTGATTCTGTTGATGTCTACCGGGACGAGACCGATCTCACGGTAGAGGATGTAAAGGACCGTCACTATGATCTTATCGTGGCACCGGTACATCTGGACCGGTCCCATCCGCTTATTGAAACCACGACCCCGGTCATCTCGCATCATGATGCTGTCCGTATGATTCTGGAGCAACGTGGGCAGATTCCTTTTTCAATGGTTGAGATCACTGGTATGCAGGGGAAAACGACAACCGCCCGTGCCCTCGCCCACCTGATGAAAGGACCGGGTATTTTGCACACCTCAGCAGGAGTAATCCAGTATCCGGAACAGATCTCCATTGCAAAAAAAAGCATTACACCGGCTTCCGTTCTTTTTGCAGCTGAACGGGCAAATGAAATCAGCGGATGGCTGATTGTTGAGGAGTCACTTGGGGTATCCGGCAGCGGGAGTATAGGTGTCTTAACCTCTGAGAAGACGTATCCGGTCGCTAAAGGGACTGGCGATGCCCTCACTCTCAAGACAGAATCGCTTGCCCGTTGTGAGACAATTGTCTGTGCGCCGGATATTTCCTGGAATCTGCCACAGTGCATCCACGCTGAATCCATTGCCACCTGTGAGGATGTGACCTGTACCACAATTTGGCAGGGAAAAACGATGACCTTTGAGAATCCTCTGCTTCTGCTTACGGGGTATCGGGCTTCACTTTGCACTGCAGCAGCGTGTGCCTGTGTGTTGGGTCTTGACCCTGCCGAACTCGCGAGTTTTGAGGCGGTCAGGGGCAGAATGAGTGTAGCATATATTGATAAACGTTGTATTGTTGATAACGCAAACAGCGGAACAAATGCGCAAACGACCGGAGATGCCGTCGGTTATGCCAGAAACCTGACGGGAACTAACGATATTGTTCTCGTCGTCGGTGCCGAGGAAAAAAACATATGTGAAGGGTTTCCGGAATCTGCAATTATTTCGACAATTGTTGCAACTCAGCCCCGGCAGGTCATTCTGGTCGGAGCCGGGTATGATGCAGAGTTCATCTGTGCCGAAACCGGCATTCAGGTTCAGTCTGCGAAGACGCTTGACGAAGGGCAGGCGATGGCTCTTCAGACTCCAAAAACCCTGCCAGTTGTTCTTGCTGTTAAGACATGGAGATAATACGATAATGCACTATATTCAGCCACGACCCAGTTCCATTGTAGCCGCACTATATACCGCCCGCGACTTGGGAGTTGACTGCGCGATTCTGCATGGCCCGTCCGGTTGTTCGTTCAAACATGCCCGTCTTCTGGAAGAAGATGGCCTGCGGGTACTGACGACCTCACTTGGCGAAAACGAGTTTATTTTTGGTGGGCAGGATGTCCTTGAAAAGGTGTTGCAGTACGCTGAAAAGACCTTTCACCCTCACCGGATGGCAGTGGTCGGCACCTGCGTCTCAATGATTATCGGGGAAGATATGGATGCAGCGATTGCTGCCTCTGGAATTACCACTCCGGCGATTTCAATTGATATTCACGCCGGGTTTCGGGAGAATATAGATGGGGTTATTGCCGCACTCGAACCTGCCGCAGAAGCCGGATGGATCAGCCCGGAAGAGCTTGAACGTCAACGCTACGTGCTGGGAAAAGCAAACGAGGTGGAACGACTCCGGGGTGCAGCCTACAAACCTTATATTCAGCCGTCACGTGGAGATCTCAAGCATACAGTGGCAGAGCGTCTGCTGACCTGTATAGATGAAGGGAAACAAGGCGCGGTGATCTTAAACGCAAAGAAAGAGACTGCTTTCATGTTTGCGGATCTAATGCTTGCAATTCATGAGAAACGGCCGGATGCTGCGGTGACATATCTCGCGAATCTTGAGGGGCGGGGTCTGCCAAAGGTCAGAAACGATGCCAGGGATATTCTCTCCGGCCTGCGGGAAGGTGGGGTGGACCCTCTGCTTTTGGGTGCTCTGGACGAGTACGGCGCAAACGGAGATGCGATTGGTAAGTATCTGGACGAGCATTCCTTTGACTTTGTGGTTCTCTCCGGCGTTCCCCACGCGGTGCCACCTCAGTATACCGAAGGAAAAGAGATCTTTTCGATCACAAACGGGCCCCGGCAGGTTGAACCCCTTAAACATATCGGCCATCAGCATGTTGTCGTCGAAGTGGATCTTCATCCTAAAACCCTCGGTGTCCATGAGATTGTCGAGAGTGAGTTCGGCGCTATTCTGCGGAGTATGTAGATGAAGGGTCTCCTCATCACTGGTGATAGGTCGGGGAGCGGGAAGACGAGTATTACCTTAGGGCTTGCAGCCCTTCTCTCACGTGATCGGACGGTCCAGCCGTTTAAGGTAGCGATGGACTATATCGACCCTTCCTATCTTACGGGCGTAACCGGGAGACCGTGCCGGAATCTTGACAGTTTTGTTATGGATCAGGAGATGATCCATGAGACGTTTGCAAACGGTTGTGTTGGTGCTGATATTGCCATCGTTGAGGGGGTCCGGGGTCTTTATGAAGGTGCAGAGGCACTTGACGAATGTGGCTCAACGGCGTCAGTAGCGAAATCACTGGGTCTGCCGGTCATTCTGGTCGTCGATGTCCGGAGCATCACCCGCAGTGCTGCGGCGATTGTGAAAGGCTTTATGGCGCTTGACCCGGACGTGCAGATTAAGGGGGTCATTCTCAATCAGGTAGTTCATGAGAAACACCGTCAGAAGGCGACTATAGCGATTGAGCATTACTGTAACATTCCGGTGATAGGTGCAATCCCCCGCACCGAAGAGATGAAACTGACAATGCGTCATCTGGGACTGGTGCCCTATCTTGAGGGTCGGACCTCTGCTGAGTTTCAAACCCGTCTGGATAAAATTATTGAAATTATTGAGCAAAATGTGGACGTTGATCAGCTGCTTGCCATTGCTGATGACCGGCCCGCGCCCCAACAGATTCCAGAGCGGTTCAGACCGGCAAAGCATTGTGATGTTACGATTGGCATTGCCCGTGACGAGGCATTCAACTTCTATTACAATGATCTCTTCGATATCCTGAAGACCCACGGAGCCGAACCGATATTTTTCAGCCCGATTCACGACACGCTCCCTGAGGCTGATGGCTATATCCTCGGTGGCGGGTATCCTGAGCTGTTCTGCAGCGAGTTGGAGGCGAACGATCGCATGCGTACAGCCATGAGGGAAGTATCAGCACAGGGCGTGCCAATCTATGCGGAGTGTGGCGGACTGCTCTACCTTACCGATCGTATTGTCCTCAAGGAAGGGTGGCAGGATCTGTCCTCTGATACGCCATATGAGATGTGTGGTGCTTTCTCCGGTGAGACCCATATGCCGGTTGGCCGGGTCATTGGGTACGTCATAGGAGAGGCGAACGAGAACAGCGTTCTTGGTGCGGGTTCATTCATGGGCCATGAGTTCCACCACACCGATGTGCGTCTGGCCCCAGATACAAAATTTGCCTACTGCCTTTCCCGGGGAAAAGGGATTTCAGGGGGGCTTGACGGGGCGGTCGTGGAAAACACGCAGGGGTCGTATACGCACCTGCATCCAGTTCCGGCAGCCAACAGATTTGGTCATTTTGTCGAACTCTGCAGAAAACAATCACTATGAAATCATGTTGTGATTTATTTTCAAAACAAGTGTGAGGCTAGGGCTTCATACCTGTTTACATTGAAAGTCGTTTCAAACGACTAATTATAAAATACCCTGACACCCATACTATTTCATGCTCATTTATCTGAACGGAGCGTTTGTACCAAAGGAAGAGGCACGTGTCTCGGTCTTTGATCATGGTTTTCTCTATGGCGACGGTGTGTTTGAGGGAATTCGTGCGTATAATGGCAGGGTCTATCGCCTGACGGAACATGTTGATCGGTTATTTGACGGCGCAAAAGCTATTGACCTGACGGTCCCGCTGACGAAGCAGGAGATGATTGAGGCAATTCTTGAAACACTGCGCCAGAATAATCTCACCGACGCATATATTCGCCCGATTATCAGCAGGGGAGATGGCGACCTGGGGCTTGATCCCCGCAAATGTCCAAAGGCAAATGTTGTGGTCATTGCTGTTGAATGGGGCGCGATGTATGGCGATCTCTATGAGAAAGGCCTGACCGCCGTCTCGGTTTCTATCCGGCGCAACCCTGCAGAAGCACTGCCGCCCAACATAAAGAGCCTGAACTACCTCAACAACATTCTCGCGAAGATTGAGGCCAACTACAAAGGCGGCGACGAGGCGATTATCTTTGATACCAATGGCTATGTTGCTGAGGGGAGTGGTGACAATATTTTTGTGGTGAAGAACGGTGCTATCTGCACCCCGCCAACAATCAATAATCTCCGTGGTATTACCCGCGCTGCTGTTCTTGAACTGCTTGAAGCGATGGGCATACCTTACGCTGAGCAGAATATGGGCTACTATGATCTCTATACAGCCGATGAAGTGTTCGTCACCGGCACCGCTGCTGAGGTCGCACCAATTACTCTCATTGACGGCCGGACAATTGGCACCGGGAGACCCGGTCCGATTACCCGTCAGCTTATTGAAGCGTTCAAGACCACAACCAAGAACGAAGGAACACCTATCTCTCAATAACCATTTCATTCTCTTTTTTTAGGCTCATTCCAAAACGTATTTATCCGAATCCTGAGTATAATATAAGGCAACACTGCATAGCATGCTGCTATAGTGTAGGGGCCAATCATGCCGGCCTTTCACGCCGGCGACTGGGGTTCGAATCCCCATAGCAGCATCCGGACTTGACCTCAAAGTCCCCTCGTTATACTTATATACTGTCCTCGTTGACCTTTGTTTTAATGACTCAAACAGCACCCCGACGAAGTGACGCTAATTTTCACAAAATCAAGAGTGAATACGCCACACATTCAATCAACCGTGCGCTATCAAACGGCCAGATCACCGAGGATGATGTCAGCCTTCTCTACGAATTTATTAGTGAACACAAATCCTGCGCTAACATCTCTCCGGCCCGCGTCAACAAAATCATTTTTCACCTGGTAGGATGGAGAAAATTCATCGGTCCTTTTCGTGAGAACACCATCGTCAACATCTATCAGGGTATTGACAGTATCAAATCTGCCAACACCAAACACGGCCAGCCATACAAACAAAATACCCTGTCCGACTACACGGTAATTCTTAAGCAATTTTATATCTGGATGATCGAAAGCGAATACACCGACATCAACGAGAAAAAATTCCGTAAGATCAGAATCCCTTCCAAGGAGACCATGACAAAAAAAGCCAGTGACCTCCTCACCAAAGAAGAAGTCGCTGCGATGATACGGTCCTGCCAGAACAGCCGGGACCGGGCCATCATCACCATGCTCTATGAAGGTGGCTTTCGTATCGGAGAGATTGGGACTCTGGTCTGGAATGATCTCAAATTCGATAAGTACGGCGTTGTCGTCAACGTCAATTTCAAAACCGGCAAACCACGATATATCCGCCTCATCATGGCCACGGAACACATCTACCGGTGGAAAGATGACTATCCTTTCACGCCGGAACCTGATGTCCTTGTTTTTCTCACCAAGCAGCACAACCCACTGAACCATTCTGCTGTTAACAAACAAATTGGCCTGATAGCCAAGCGTGCCGGCATCACCAAACACGTCACCCCTCATATCTTCCGCCACACCCGGATCACCCACCTCATCCAGGACGGCGTCAACGAGAGCGTCATCAAACTCATGATGTGGGGCACGCTCACCACGAACATGTTCCAGACCTACGCCCACCTCACCGGCGGCGACATCGACCGGGCCATGCTGGATAATTATGGCATCACAACCGATGACGAGGAAGTCCGGCAGACCGCATCACTTGAACCCCGTCAGTGTCCCAAGTGTCATTACGTCAACGGACCGATTGCCACCTATTGCAGCCACTGCGGGCAAAGTCTCACCGACAAGGCAGAGGAGACAATTCAGACGCTGGTCCAGGACCTCATCGACCACCCGGATATCCTCAGAGAAGCACTCGAAAAACGGGCTCATGAGAAACAGGGAGACCAGAATTCTGCGCCCCCTCATCTCACAGCCTGATCCATTCTCTCTTTTTCCCTCAAAAAAGTCTAAATCTCTCTTCGATTCCCATATTATGCTTTTTTAGTTTCACTTCCGATCTACCCTCCATTTAGGTTTAAATAGGTCTGCAATATATCTTAAAATGGGAATAAGGGTCACAGTCTGCTGGAAATCCAGGTTATTGGCCAATGAGAAGCTTTATAGTGGTCATCGGTAACCCTCACCTGTGTCAGGTGAAGACCGGCACAGAAACTCAAATGAGGTAACGAATGAACAGAACAACAGACCACAGACCCCGGCTAGTAACAAGAGATGACCTTAAGGCACTCTATCAGGCCAATCCGCTCTGTGATGAAGATGTCACAGCAGCGATGGTACGGCACAACGTGTGGCTCATCGTCAATCCTGAGGTGAACACATGAGAATAAAAAGCGGCAGCCCCCGGACTCAAACAGCAAATAAGAGATTGAAGACTGCCAACAGTATTTCTACGGGGGAAAATAAAGCCCTTCGTACTGTTGCAGCCTTCATGGACCGCTTTGACATCAACCGTTTTGGAGGAAAGGGATATGTCAGTTCTTGAAGACTGTTCCATTTCTATCCGCGACCAGTCACTCCTGCACTTTTCTATGACTGAGGAGCGAAACGACTTTTTGGTGCAGATGAAGGAGATCGAGACCTATGTAGCCGGTGCTGTTGATGACGAGTACGCAGCGACAAAGGACCGGTCTCTCTCCAACGCTGACAAACGCCGGCAGGAGACTGCACGGCGGTGTTCCCACGATGATTCATACACGGTGATGGGTGATCGTTCAGAGGAGATCCGGCGTAAAGCGGTGAAGATTTCCATCGATATCAGCTACCTGAAACGGTGCTATCAGAACAATCTTGTACGTCTGCGCTGCTATGACCAGCCGGAGATATTCCGGGAATTTTTTGGAGACCAGGAGGCATAGATGGAAGCACAGGACACATATCCTCTACCGAAGGTTTTCTTCGGCTGCGTCTTTACCGAGACCGAGGACCGCATCTTCATGGATCACCTGAAGCTGCTGATAAACGATGAGGATGCATTATGTCGTGATGAGACGGGCCGATGGATTGGCCTCCTGCTGAAGCAGGGCGTGAACCGGTCCATTATGATGAATGCTGATCTGGAAGAGGATGAGCTGGTCGTCTATACGTTCCCGATTCCCTACACCCGGTATGGCAGCGTTATGATCGAGGCTGAGACCGGCACACTCCTGCACCTCATCACCTCGCTCCGGTCCGAAACTGATCGTTGTCGCCGGCACCGTTTCTTTAAGCAGATTCTCAATGTGATGGAAGGTGCCTGGAAACGGGCCTATGCCATGAACGGCACATTTCAGGGGATGAGCAGGTGAAACTGAGTCTGCAGGATCTTATCAGGCTGTTTCTGATCGAACGGTCGCCTCTTTCGACACATGAACTGGCAATTATCTGTGATGTCAGTGACCGGCAGATCCGCCGGGAGATCCGGAAGATGCCGGATGTGCAGCAGGAGCGGTCCGGGAGAAATGTACGGTATTCGCTTATGATGACTGGGTGTTCTCTTCCTCCACGGCCACCTTTTCCAGCAGCTAATACAGCAGCACGGTCCGGGCCTCAGGGGGGTTCCATCCCGGAAAGCCGGCCAAATGACGAAAATGAGGGGTCTGCACCGTCAGTTGGGGGTGTGCAACAGCGGACAGGTGAATCCACCCTCTCACCCTATCCGGAGGCGGAGGGTGCTCCGATTGGCGATTCACTACCCATGACTACTGGTAGATCGGCACATTCCGGCAAGGGATGTGCTTCATCCGGCAAACCGGCGGCGGATGTAGCCCCGATTGGCCGCGGTCCGTGTCCGCTATCGGGCATGACGATGGAGCATGATACGATCCGGTTTCTGGTTCGTGATCCAACGTTTCGAAGAGCGGTGTTTGCAATGGCGGATCAGTGTAAATGGGAGGTTAAGAAGGTTGATAACGGGACCACCTTCTCGGCTCACCATATTAAGTTCTTTTCCGGAGTTACCGCGACAGCGGTGTTTTCGGATGAACCGGCTCTTATGAGACCATATGCAGACCAGCTGACGGTGACGTTCGGTCATGATTCAGACGCGGGTTTTATTGCGACATACCTGCGGCTGGAGGAACCGTCACATCTGATCTATGACGAGTGGACGACGGTGATTGACGATATGCCTATCATACAGGGTGTCATGAAGGCGATGTATCCGCTGGTTCGTGTTGACGGGACCTATCGCCGGTCCGGGCCTGACCTTCAGACGCCGGGGCTCAAGATCTATGCCCGTGGCGGCACGATACGTATCGAGACGATTGCAACAAATCAGCTTCAGCAGGATATGGCCTATCGTTTTCACGATGAGCTGCACCGGGTGCTGCGTACGATTCCGAAAGACCCGCAGGCCCTGCTTCGTCTGATTACCCGCTGGTATGAAGGTGGCAATGCCTGTCCCGGTCTGGACTGCCTGCTGGAAAGTCTGCACAAGCTTGACTTCCTGAATACTGAGGAGATTATCACCCTGATGCAGAAACATCTGGGTATCCCGGCGGAGGCTTCGGCGGTGTTTCTGGCCGCGTATGGTCTGTGGGCCTCGAAGAAGTTCAAGGCTGCGGTGCGGCCGGATGATATCATTCAGATGCTCTCTGCTGAGGATATTGCTCTGACAAATGGTG
>CAZBGM010000043.1:0-5449 GCA_964491505.1 uncultured Methanomicrobiaceae archaeon
GCATCAGTGTTCGATAAAAGGTTTGCCAGCAGATCTCCCACTGCTTCGGTAACTACCTGACCATTCGATCCGCTTTGGGGCGTTTCCTGTTTTTCTTCTGTCAACAAGTGTCCGTCCGGGGCAAGAAGTGCTGCCCGGATGTGAGTCCCCCCGATATCAAGAGCGCCGGTTATCATATTCTCTCAATTCAGACTGTGCTACAGATTTTTTCAATTTCCTGCACAAAGAGGGGGTATGAGATCCGACCAAGTGGGGTTACCTGTCCTCCTATTAACACAATAGGGATTGGTGGATGGTTTTCCTCAACAATCTGTTGCACATAATCCGGGACTCCGTCGTCAATCAGCGTTAGTTTCATCACGATCGAATCCCCGTATTTTCGGGTAAGTTTCTCTTTTAACGCTTCAAATGCCGGAACAAGCTGTTCGGTTGGATAACAGTTCTGGAGTTCACAGGTTCGGTCGCTGTCGCAGGGGAATGGCCCACAGGTAGAATCTGAAAATCCGATTACTTCAATGATAATTGGGTTATTCATACGTACATCTTGTTTTTTCTCGTTCTTAAAATGCGTTGAAATCTGGTTTCTGGCTGAGTTCATTTTTCAAAGAGAGACTATCTTAAAAAATCACGTTCGGAAAAAGAGATCCGAAACTGCATATGAAGGTACGGGTCAGTTCAATTATTCGCTAATTCATGTATCGTTCCTTTTTCATCCGGGGAATTCGTAATACATCGTGAACAAGAAGAGATAAGGCACAAAAAATCCAGTATGTTATGAACATGTATGGATGAGTCTGAACGGCAGGAAGAGATTCCTGATATCGATAATATTAATCAGAAAAAGTCATTGGGACGGTGGAAATTCACACTTGCCGGACTGATTATCGCGCTCTGCCTGTTTATATGCGTTATTGTCTTGTTTCAGGTGCAGGTTCTATCATCCTCAGGATTGATGCCGACTGTTTCCGTCCAGACCCCGAATGTTGCAGCTTTTGGGAATGCACCGGAACACTTAGTAGCATTTTCAGCAAGTCTATCTGACACATTTTCAGGTGCGTTGAATACTGCTCCTGTTGGAAATCAATCTGGGGGAACCTTCAATATTCTTGCGATTCCGTCACAGATTCTGACAACTGTTTTGGGGGTATTGGCACCGGAAAATCCCTGGAATGATGAGGTCTATCTGCCAACGACGACGGAAGTAGCTGGTACAATTAGTCAGGAATCACTTGAGTGGCTTGAATCGTATAAACCTCAGCCGGAAAACTTTTCGGGTATAGCACGGGGGCTCTACAGTTACCACACCAAAGTCTACGTCCTAACACCGGATGACACGGTGATAAATCCTGATTATCTCAAACGATCTGCAGGAGTAAAACTCACCCTGCTCCATACTGACAGTGATGAACTCATGGATAATACCCTGTGGGGTTATGCTATTGACGCCACAAAAATTGCCCGGGATTATTATACCGGCCCCTCATCAGCAGATCTTGGCATACTCATTGTCACCTTTAAGCCAAATCTTGCGGCAGAAGAAGAACTGACCTTTACCTTAACCGCAGCGGATGCTGAGAGTTTCCGGGGAAAATGGCGAACTGGTTGGTTTATTGCTACTGAAGACTGGTCTGATCTTCAGCGTGATCCAAAGCTGGAGATTGCCGATTATGCAGACCCCGACACCCGGATGAATCCCGCGTACCGGCCGGTTTTGCCTGCAGGAGCAGCATTTTATGATGCGTGGAAAGAGGATATCGACGCCGGAATGCGGCAGTTTATCGACACCTCAACAAGCGAGATCATGGCAAAAATCGCTGACATTGCTGAAGCAAACGACGAGGAGGATGAAGTCGGCGTTGCTGACGCTGCAAATGATCTCATCATCTACACGGCGCAGGCAAAGGCCTTTGTGCTGGACGTTCCGGTCTCTGATGAAATGGATGATATCAGACGGGTCTACGTCGAAGGGATTGATGTTATGAATGCTGCAGGGTCTTACTACTGGTATGGGGGTCTGTTTGGCTCAAACAACGATTATCGTGAAGGGTATGAAGCCGTGCAGGAAGGTAAAGAATTCCTGAACAAGGCACTTTCACAGGCTGATTTGACCCTGATTGAGAAATCAGCGAACGCAAAGGCACCACGGGATGCTTTCCCTCACGCCCTATACATAGATGAGCAGTTTGTCTATCAGGATACTGTTAACACAAACGAGCTCTCCATCACGATGGAAGATTATCATGTGCTGAGAAGTTTCACCGTGAATGACCGCTGGGGGAATCTGGAGACTGTGACTTCAGGGCGAGGATACAAATTCATCGCGCCACTGATTGACATGACTAATCTCTGGAACAAAGGAGGGGATGCCAACTCGACCTCACCAAAGAATAGTTATTTCACGCTGATTGCCGGTGTACAGCTCTATAAGGACTCAACACCGGTTGGTTATATGCAGCCTCTAGGGGATCCCTATCATCAGGAGACTCTTCAGGCACCAGAAAACCGCGAAGGGACCCTGATCTTCAAAGTTCCTGATAATGTGCTGGCAAGAGACCTGTTTCTCAAATTGAATCTGGGAGATCAGGGCGAGCCGGTCTGGCGTTTTGTCCGTCCTGAATATTGATCCTCTGGAACACCACCAGAAATCAGATCCTTTTTTCATCGTTCCCTTCTTTTTAATACTCTGGCAAACCCATGTATTATGGTAATCTGATGAAGGCAGTCCTTGGTCTGGAAAACGGCGAATATGTAATTGGGAGCGGTTTTGGTGTTGAAGGTTCCTGCGCCGGGGAACTTGTTTTTACAACCCAGATGAGCGGTTATATGGAAGCACTCACTGACCCGAGCTACCAGGGTCAGATGCTGATGTTTACCTATCCACTAATTGGCAATTATGGCGTGGATCCTCAGAACTTTCAAAGTCCTGATGTGCATGCTATGGCGGCAGTGGTCCGTGAAGTATGCGAAAAACCTGAAACGGGAAAATCCGTCAGAACGTTCTACGAAGAACAGGGACTTCTGGGGATTCAGGGAGTTGACACCCGCCGCCTAACGATCGCAACACGGGTTGGTGGAACGATGAGGGCATCGCTCATTGTAGGTGACGACAACGCTGAATACGCGATTGATTGCGCCCGCAAGGTTGTGCCCATCGCTGAACAAAATCTCCTTGAGCAGGTTTCCTGCAAAAAACCTTGGAGAATTCCGGGGAAAGGTAAACGAATTGCGGTGATCGATCTCGGCATCAAGAAAAATATTGCACATAGTCTCAATTCCCGGGGAGCGGATCTCTATCTCTATCCATACAATGCCACACCAGAGGAGATTGGAGCCTGCAACCCTGAGGCGCTCTTTATCACAAACGGGCCGGGAGATCCTGCACAGGCAACCGCAGCCGTTGCGGCAGCACAATATTATATCGGCAAAATTCCTGTTTTTGGTATCTGCATGGGCAATCAGGTCATTGGACTGGCCTTTGGAGCAGAGACTTATAAGATGAAATTTGGGCACCGTGGTTCAAACCAGCCGGTGAGACACCGGGATGGTTCTATCTATATTTCAACTCAGAATCATGGATTTGCTGTTGATGGTAACACTCTGCCGGAAGATTGTGAAATATTCTTTGAGAACGTAAATGACGGGACTCTTGAGGGATTCTGTTCTGATGATCTTGATGTGTTCTGTGTGCAGTTTCACCCGGAGGCACACGGGGGTCCACGCGATACTGAGCAACCAATATTTGACCTGATGTATCGGAGGATTCCATAATGCCGCTTCGAACTGATCTCAAAAAAGTGCTCATCATTGGTTCTGGCCCCATCCAGATTGGGCAGGCGGCCGAGTTTGATTTCTCAGGAACACAGGCATGCCGGGCGCTCAAAGAAGAGGGCATCAAAGTAGTGCTGGTGAACTCCAACCCGGCAACCATTCAGACAGATCCTGAAACGGCAGATGCTGTCTATGTTGAACCGCTGAGAGCAGATATTATCGCCCGGATTATTGAGAAGGAAAAACCGGATGGTATCCTAAGTGGTATGGGTGGCCAGACTGGTCTGAATCTCACCGCTGAACTGGCAGAGATTGGTGCTCTGGAAGGTGTTGAGATCCTTGGGACTCCGCTGGAAGCTATCTATAAGGGAGAAGACCGGGAGCAGTTCAAAAATCTGATGGAAGAAATCGGTGAACCCGTTCCCAGAAGTATTATTCTTGAGAAGTTCTCCCAAATTGACGAGGCACTGGAGATTGTTGGTCTTCCGGTGATTGTCCGCCCTGCCTACACTTTGGGTGGTGCTGGTGGCGGTGTTGCTCATACTCCTGAAGAACTGCGTCGGATTGTTGAACTGGGCTTACAGCGTTCACGTATCCACCAGGTACTCATCGAAGAGAGTGTGATGGGCTGGAAAGAGATCGAGTTTGAGGTCATGCGGGATGCCTGTGACACCTGCATCATCATTTGTGGGATGGAAAATGTGGACCCGATGGGTATTCACACCGGTGAAAGTGTGGTCGTCGCACCCATTCTGACCTTACGTGACGACGAATTCCAGATGATGCGTAGTGCAACCATTAAAATTATTAGGGCACTCGATGTGCAGGGTGGCTGTAATATTCAGTTTGCCTATAAGGAAGGGGATTATCGGGTTATCGAGGTCAACCCACGGGTTTCACGTTCATCTGCTCTCGCTTCCAAGGCAACCGGTTATCCTATTGCGCGGGTGGCGTCCAAGATTGCCATCGGTTTACATCTTGACGAGATCACCAATACGGTAACAGGGTGCACCCCGGCGTCTTTTGAGCCGTCTATTGATTATGTGGTTGTCAAAGTGCCGCGCTGGCCGTTTGATAAGTTTAAAACCGCAGATCGTACGCTCACTACTGCAATGAAAAGCACTGGTGAGGTTATGTCTATCGGACGGACGCTTGAGGAGGCATTTTTAAAGGCGCTCCGTTCATTGGATACGGATGTCACTCACAAAACCGAAGAGAGTGAGATCCGTATGCTTCTGCGTAACCCAACTGATGAGCGGTTCGGATGTATTTTTGATGCCTTCCGGGTGGGATTTTCCGTCGAGGAAGTTGCAGAACTGACCCAGATATCCCCGTTCTTTTTAGAGAAGATCGCAAACATTGTCTCCTGTGAAAAGCGCCTGAAAGTTGGTGCAACATCAGAAGACCTGTTTCTCGCCAAAGATTATGGTTTTTCCACAACTGAGATAGCAGAGATCAGCGGGATGGAGCCAGCAGCAATTGACGAGGTCTGTGGCAGTCCTGTCTATAAGATGGTGGACACCTGTGCCGCAGAGTTCCCGGCAAATACGCCCTATTTTTACTCTACCCGTGGTGATACCTGTGAGATTGTACCGGACACCAGAGAGAAGGTACTGATCCTCGGGTCTGGTCCAATCCGTATCGGTCAGGGCATCGAATTTGACTATTGTACCGTGCACGC
>CAZBGM010000043.1:5549-12780 GCA_964491505.1 uncultured Methanomicrobiaceae archaeon
CTGGTCCAATCCGTATCGGTCAGGGCATCGAATTTGACTATTGTACCGTGCACGCAGTGATGGCACTTCGTGAGCAGGGCATTGAAGTTCATATCCTTAATAATAACCCCGAAACAGTCTCAACTGATTTTGACACCTCAGACAGGTTGTTCTTCGAGCCGATGACGCTTGAGGATGTGCTTAACATCATCAATACGGATACCTATAAGGGTGTCATGGTTCAGTTTGGTGGCCAAAATTCAGTGAACCTTGCCATGCCTCTCGATGAAGCATTTCATCAGGCAGGTTCCGGTACTAAAATCCTTGGAACCTCACCTGAGGCGATGGATATGGCAGAGGACCGGGATCGTTTCAGCACCCTGCTTGAAGATCTTGGAATTCCGTCTCCGGCCAATGGTAGTGCGTACTCAGAAGAGGAAGCCTTTGCTATTGCAGGACGGATTGGTTACCCGCTACTCGTCCGGCCTTCCTACGTTCTTGGTGGACGTGCGATGGAACTGGTTCACGACGATGTTGAACTCTCAACGTACATTACTGAAGCAGTTCGGGTAAGTCGCACTCACCCTGTTCTCCTTGACTTATTCCTGCAGAATGCTGTAGAGATTGATGTCGATGCAGTTTGTGACGGGGAAGATGTTCTGATAGGTGGTATCATGGAACATATCGAAGAGGCAGGTGTACACAGCGGCGATTCAGCCTGTGTTATTCCACCACAGTCCCTCTCTGACGATGTGATTGCGACCGTGAAAGACTATACGAAGAGAATTGCTCTTGGTCTTGGGGTTGTAGGTCTCATTAACATCCAGTATGCCGTAAAGGACGCGGTGGTCTATGTGCTTGAAGCAAACCCCCGGGCTTCACGGACCGTGCCTTTCGTCTCGAAAGCGACCGGCATTCCGCTTGCAAAGATTGCTGCCCGGGTGATGGTAGGAAGTAAGATCAAAGATCTCGGTGTGCGCGAACCGGCATCCGGGGGTCATGTTGCGGTGAAGGAAGTGGTCCTGCCTTTCAACAAACTCCCTGGCGTTGACACGGTACTTGGCCCGGAGATGAAGAGCACTGGTGAAGTCATGGGCATTGACTACGACTATGGGCGGGCTTATTACAAGGCTTGTCTGGCTGCAGAAAACCCATTGCCTACTGAAGGGACGGTGTTTATCTCGGTGAAAGAACGTGACGAGCGTCTTGTGAGTATTGCTAAGATTCTGACTGAGGAGGGACTTGTTCTTTCTGGAACAAATGGCACGATGAAATATCTACAGGAACATGGTATTGATGCCCATCTGGTGCGTAAAGTCTCCGAGGGTTCTCCCAATGTGTTGGATCTGATACGGCGTGGTGACATTAGTCTGATCATTAATACGCCGCTGGGTAAGCATTCCCGGCAGGATCATGTCCAGATTATGCGCACGGCAATTGACTTTAATATCCCATATATTACCACAATTCAGGCAGCGCAGGCAGCTGCGCAGGCTATTCAGGCCATACATAGAAAAGACATCACTATCGAACCTCTCAGTCACTACCACAACTAGATCCCTTTTTTTATGGCCGGCCACAAAAGTGCACCGACTGACAATCTCACACTTCATGTTGATTCAGTTCATGATAGAGCATTTCATACATTTTTGGATGAACATGGCGTCTGTCCTGAAACAATGAAGCTGTTTCGCTCAATTCTCTACGAATATTATGATTCCTTTGGACGACATGACCTCCCTTGGCGAAAAACCCAGGATCCCTATGAGATTTATATTTCAGAAGTGATGCTCCAACAGACGCAGGTTCCCCGGGTAGCTGTTCTCTATCCAAAATTTTTGGAACGTTTTCCTGATGTAACAACGCTTGCCGCCGCACCTCTTAAAGACGTAATTGCCGCCTGGCAGGGCATGGGCTACAACCGGCGGGCTCGTTATCTGCGGGAGAGTGCGATTATTGTCTCACAAAATTATAAAGGGCAGATCCCGAATGATGAGGCAAAACTCCAGGCTCTTTCGGGCATCGGGCCTGCAACAGCCTCGTCAATTCGGGCATTTGGATTTAACGCCCCAGTTGTCTTTATCGAGACCAACATCCGTCGGGTTTTCATTCATTTCTTCTTTCAGGGAGATGATGAAGTGCATGACCGTGATATATTCCCACTCGTTCAGGCAGCACTGGACCTGGAAAATCCCCGTCGGTTTTACTCTGCTCTTATGGACTATGGCACGATGCTTGCAAAGACAGTTGCGAATCCCAACTGCAAAAGTACCTTATATACACGCCAGTCACCGTTTGAAGGGTCGGATCGTCAGATTCGGGGACAGATTCTTAATGTTTTACTCTCGGAGGGATCTCTTAGCATGAAAGATCTAATTACTCAGATCAGTGGTGATCCAGCACGTGTACGAAATATATTGGGTACACTGGAAGATGAAGGATTTTTAATAAGAAAAGGCAAAATTGTTCGTCTTGCTGAATAATTGAAGTTCAGCTCGTTCTTTTGAGAGAGGGAATATAAATACTTCGCCACACAAATACCAATTAGGTGGAGTTTGTGTCTCAGAATCACTTAATTCTGTGTGTACGAACGGCTCTTTTGGCAAGCATCCTGCTGATGTTGTGTGTTGGAATTGCCGCTGCGTATACCAATGATGAACTACAGGACTGGAAGATCAGCAAACAACAGAACTTTTACTGCACGGATATTTCTCCAGACTCTGAGTATGTAGCAGTCGGCGGGCAGGGAAGAACAGTTTATCTGTATGCCACAAACGGCACTGAAATCTGGAATCTTTCTATGGATGGCCCGATTCGGGGAGTATCACTTGCCGAAGGTGCAACGACGATTGCCGTTGGCACCAATGCTCCTTCGTCTCCAAGTGGATCCCTTGCTCTCTATAATCAGGATGCTCAGCTTCTCTGGAGGATTCCGCTTCCTGATGTGGTGAATGCTGTTTCTATCACTGGTGACGCAGCGTTTCTCGCAGTTGCCTGCAATGATGGAAATGTATACCTCTTTGATAGTACCGGCAGCGAACTGTGGCGGTACTATGTAGGAGGTACAATCTACGATGTCTCTGTTGCTGACGATGGATCCCTGATTGCAGCAGGCACCAGTAAATTCCGTTTCTATGGCTTTGACCGTACCGGAATACTCCTCTGGGAAGTAGTTGCTGACGGACAGGTAACCGGAGTTGGTGTGTCTCCGGCAGGAAGTTATGTGGCGGCAGGAACGACAAGCGGGAGAATCTATCTGGACAATTATAATGGTGAGGAATCCGGCCTCACCACCGTACCGGCACAACTCACCTCTCTCTCACTTTCAAATGGAGGTCAGTACATTGTCGCAGGCTGTCGGGATAACTATGCCCGCTTTTTCTCAACCGGCCTGAAAGGGCAGTTTGGAAAGTTCACAACCACATCGGCAGTCAACGATGTTTCCATAAGTCCTGATGGATTGCATGTTGCTGTGGCAACTGATTCTGGCTCACTCTATTATCTGACGCTTCCGGTTACGCCTGCTTTGCTCACGTCACTGACCCCTACTCCAACGCCGCCAGATGAGCCTTTTGTTCCTTCACCTATTGCCCCTACGTCAGTTCCAACTCTGGCTCCAGAAATGACTGGATCACTGGTTGTTTCGTCCACCCCAGCCAGTGCCTCGGTCTATCTGGATAATATTTACTTGGGCATAACCCCTCTGAATAAGGCGGATCTTAGTACCGGAAGTCATCAGCTTCTGTTGCAGAAAGATACCTACAAAGACTGGTCAGCAACGATTGTGGTTCCTGCTGGTCAGGCTTACACTGTCTCAGCAAACCTTGAGATCTGTGGCACATCTCCGTTCCCCTCGTTACCAGTGCCCCTCTCGGGTGTTGTAGTCTGTGGTGCCCTTGTTCTTGGGTCGATAGTCTGTGTGGTTCTTCGAAGAAAAGAGGAATGAAAAAATCTCAAAAATTTAAAAATACTGTTTCAATAATTTTTTAGACTATTTTTGATTGATTAGAGTGATTTCAACAGCATTCCAAATTGCGGGAAGAAGTCATTCTTTCGTGACATGACACCTTCAAAGAAGGCTGGTTGCTTTTTTAAATTCAGGGCAGAGAGAATCCCTTCTTCACCTGCAGCAAATATCTGGCTGCCGTTTTCAAAGACACTGGTAAAGAGAGCGACGGCAACATAGGCCGTGGATGACCGCTGCAGTTCAGCAAGATGGGTCTGTATTTCTTCAGCATGTTCTGTCGGATATGTAAAGGTTGGGACCATGACCTGCCCAATCAGTACATCCCTGCCAAAAAGGTCGTATCGTTTGAGATCCCGGGTCAGTAGGTCATTGACAGAATATCCTTCCAGTTCCATGCCCTTTCCGATGAGTTCGGTGCCATATTCTTCTGGATCCACTCCGGCATATTCTGTACAGAATGCTACCGCCTCATGATCCTTTGCCGTAGTTGTTGAGAGATGTAACACCAGCGTATCAGAGAGAATGCCAGAAAGTAGCAGTCCGGCAATTGTCCGTGAAGGTTCCATTCCCGCTGCCTTAAACTTCAGTGCGATAATTGTCGAGGTCGAACCGACTGGTTCGTTCTCAAATCGTATTGGCCGGAGGGTTGAGATGGCACCGAGGCGGTGATGGTCTATGATCTCAATAATTTCTGCAGTTTCTATTCCGTCCACTGACTGGGTAAATTCATTATGGTCGAGTAGAATGACTTGCTTGTGCACGTCTTGCAGGAAAGTATTTCGTGAAATCATCCCGATGAGCTGGTCACCCTTGCCTACGACACAGGCTGTACGGTAAGGAGAGTCAGAGACTAGGACTTTGGCGTGCTCAATGGTTTCGTCTTCGGTAAGGAGTGGTACATCAGTTGCCATTACCTGTTCGGCTGGTAATGAGAGATTAATCATCTTTCCTACACCAAAGGCATCCAATGGGGTCCTGAGAAGTCCTACTCCCTCTGCCTCTGCTGCCTCTTTCACCCGTTCTCCAACTGGTGCCCCGTCTGCAATAATAAGGGCTGCAATATGTGCCTGAATAAGGGCTAATTGCGCTGGTTCGTTATCACCGACAATGGCGAGGTCGTTTTCACTGAGCCGTGATAAGGTCACATGCAGGGCATCTATGGCAGTATAGACCCTGCCTTCATTAAGTTGAGACCGTGGTAGGACAAGAATTTCTGCCTGAAGGATGCGGGCGAGTGTCTCCAGCGTTATGGTCCTGAAAACCAGTTGCTCTATCTTGTGGCGGGTAATATATGCATGAGTTAGGCCACGTTCACTGATGAGCCCACGAAAGCGCCCCTTCTTGTCAGTAACCGGAATATTTCGCAGATTATGCTCATCCATCATTGAGACAACATCGATCGTGGGCATATTACAGGTAGCGCTCACTGAGTAGATATGTGGCAGGTCACGGATTTCAGGCTCTACACTGGCAATCCAGACCGGCGCTTCACTATCAAAAATTTTGAGAGCGTGGGCAGTTTCTGGATTGATCTCGCCGCACCTTGCCGGAATATATTTTTCCGGTTCACGTAAATTGAGATATGTTGCATAGCCGATAGCACTACAAATTGAGTCGGTATCCGGTTTTTTATGACCTATCACATAGACCTGATTCATTTATACCAAATAGTAGACGTGTGGTAACTTATGTTTTGTTGGTCTTCTGACACTGAGCGCAAAAGTATTTCATCCCGAACGACAGAAAATCATTTATTAAGAGAATGGGGCAAAATATGAATTTAGTAAAAATTCCGGAACAAAAAAAGCAGGGTTACGACGAACTCATCAAGGATGGTTATATGGCACGGGTTGCTTTTCAGGACACACCGTTTCCATATATTGCACCATTTTTGTATGTCTTTGATGGCAGTTTTCTTTATTTCATGCCGACGAAGTACGGGAAAAAAATTGACATGGTTCGGAAAAATCCAAATGTAGCTGTTTATATTGAAGAACTCAGTCCTGATCTGGCAACCCACCGATTTGTTACGTTGCGGGGTAGAGTTGAAGAGGTATCTGACGAAACAGAACGCCGGAAGATTCGTGAGTCATTTGCTGAAATGATAGAGGAGAAGAAGCTGTCTCACAATATTCTCCCGGTACTGGGTTATAGACCGGATGAGCCGGTATCTGCTATTACTGAAGACGACCGGACCATAGTCTGGCGCCTCGTCGGTGTTGAAGAAATTGTGGCACTGAAGAATCTATGAGCAATCTGAACACAAAAAGGAGAATAATACTATGACAACACAACCTGATGATGATTATCTGCCGGAAGAAGAACCGGGCTCATGCCCGCTTGAGAGTCCAACCCTGCGCCGTGTAGCGGGGGTGATTCTTGGTGCTGTGCTTGGCGTCATTGTGTTTTTTGTGCTTGTTCTTGTGGTAGGGATGGCAAATGACTCGTTCAGTCTGGGAATCCCGCTCGATATGAACATTGCTGAGAATATCTGGAGTGCGATCATGCTGCTTGTCGCGATAATTCTTGGTATTGTCGTTGTATCCTGGGCAGTGATGAAGCGGGACTTGGCCCGCTCTTCTGAATCTTCCGGGAATTAAACCGCCGGCCGGATTATTGGCGGACGTCTTCTATCTTTTTCCAGAGGGCGTCCACACCCACTTGGTTAAGTAGCACTCCGAGTCGTTCCCCCCTGTGATACTATTCTTCTGTCATGATATTTCCTCTTTGTCTGTCTCTGAATCTGCCGGTGCGTCACAGTATTTCAGCAACACTCCCCAGGCATCGATGAGATCAATGAGTCGTGATGCAGCGTTCGCGGGACTGGTGGACGGGAGTGTGCAGAGAGTCAGATCCCTGCTTTTTTCCGGCAGATCCGGAAAGAACCGTCGAAATAATTTTCCTGCTCCGGTGCTGCCGTTTAAGGCAATGCAGCGAACAGAGGGGTGGGCGTTCAGAAATCCCTGAATGTCGTTGGGAATTACATCTGTAATGCTCTGATCCGCCGAACCGGCACGGGTACAGCTTCCTGCCATATCCCAGAGGGCAATCCCTGCCGCTGAAAGCAGAGCTGTTCGTTCTGAGTAGGGCAGTGCTTTAGGGGTGTCAAACAGAGCTTCCATCACTGCCCAGAACCGGTTCCTTTGATTGCCGTAATATTCGCTGTATTCGAGGGAAAGGCGACTGGGGAAGCTCCCCAGAATGAGGATTTTTGGTTCTTTTCCGCTCATCGGCAGAAGTCCCTGCGGGCAGGTTGTTCTGGCAGATTTCCGGTTGTCGGGGTCT
>CAZBGM010000044.1:0-4854 GCA_964491505.1 uncultured Methanomicrobiaceae archaeon
TTCGTCCTGTTTTTTTCCGAAATACTTGCAGTACGCTTGATTGGCAAAGGTGGTCGTTCCGTCTGGCAGAAAACGGCAGATGAATTCAGTCTGGGTCTCAACAACAGCCTCATATCGTTCCCGCTCACTATCAAGTTCCTTTATGGCACGGTTAGCAAGACCACGATATTCTTCGCCTTCTCGGCGCAGGAGTGAAATAACAACACCGATATCAATAAAGACAACCGCCCGGATCAGCGCTGAAAAGAGTAAGACCGGGGATCCTGCGGAGAAGATCGCGACCTCAAGAAGATAAGCAGCACCGGTGCCTACTGAGAAGAGGATGCCTTTTTGGGGGTACCAATAGGCGGCAAGGATGATGGGAACATAAAATATGTGCGGGAAGACCGTCGTTATTCCAACGCTTAAGCATACAGCGGAAATTAAAAGCGATACAGTCAGAGATAACGCAATGATCGCTTTCTGCTGTTCTTGAGAAGGTCCTTTGATCTTTCGAATCTGTTCTATTGCTGTTTCCTCTTCCATAAGAGCTCCTCAAAAGACTGTTTTCTCTCAATCACCATAGGTCACCCTCTCCATTCATATGTCTCACGTTCTGTTACGTGTTGATCCCTGACACGTTTGGATCCCCATTCCTGGAGCCAATATATCTTATATGGCTTTAGGGTCTCTTTAAAGGTATAGGTCTGGATTTTCTGGCATTAAAATTTTTTTAAAAAAGGATTTTTCTTTTTTTGCTGTTTAATATCTTTGATTCTCTTACATTGACGGCTCCCTGAAGATATAGGCGGCCACCAATGTAGCACAAAGAATGATGGTCCCTATGAAGAGCAAGGTCATTTCAAGCTGAAAGAGGAAGAACAGGCAGCTTATGATGCCAATGACTGAAACCACGGGTGTGCGAAAGGGTCTGCCCGGCACTTTGAACGGACGTTTCTGGTCTGGCATCGTAGAACGTAGTGAGATGACGGCAGCATTGATGACAGCAAATGTGACAAAAAGGGTGAAGTTTGTAAGATATGCGATATCCCGGATTGACCCCGTGAAGAGGAAGATAGCTGAAAGCAGAAAGACCACCAGCACTGCGATGACCGGTGTTCTTGTTTTTGGATGCACATATCCGATAAAGGCGGGCATTCTTCCTTTCTTCGTCATGCCGTACATAATCCGTGATGCCGAAAGCATCATCATCAGTACGGTATTCGCTGTTGCAAACAGTGCAATCGCTGTAAAAACTGCAGCACCGCCAGGAAATGCCATTCCTGCGACTTCTGCAAAGGGGTTTGGTGATCCGGCGATGGCCTCATACCCACTGATGCTCACGACTGAGACAGCGACCGCAATGTAGAGGAGCGTCGTAATGATCACAGCAAACATGAGACCACGTGGGATTGTCTTTTCGGGGACAAGGCTCTCGTCTGAAAGCTTGACAATCTCTTCAAATCCCTGATAGGCAAAAAAGATGAGTGCAGAAGCCTGAAACACGCCACCAATACCCAATGGCATCACCAGATAGTCAACAGATCCAAGATGCGGCAGGCCGATAATAATTATTCCCACAATGCCACCGGCCTCAATCAGCGTGCAGATAGCGGCGACAATGATTGATTGTCGGATACCATAGATCAGAATGCCGGTAAGCAAAAGCAACAATAATAATGCAACTGGTATAAGTGGAGTGCCCATAAAACCGGAAAGGTATCCGGCAAACCCAAGTCCCACCGTGGCAGATCCAAGAATTCCTGAGAGAATAACCATCACACCAATCGCGAAAGCAAGGGTTGGGCCAAAGGATCGGGTCGTGTATTCATATTCGGCACTTGCCTCGGGAAACATTGAGGAAAGTTCCATATAGGAAAGACCTGTGCAGGCTGCAATGACTGCTGATAGAAGGAACGAGAGCCAGAGGGCGTTTCCTGAAAGGGCAGCCGCCTCTCCAATGAGAGCATAAACACCGGCACCGAGGATAACCCCTACCCCGGAGATTACGACTGCCGGGAGTGTGAGAGTCCGCCTGAGTTCTGGTTGGTCCTCCATCTTTTTCTGATTGAGAATCTTGCGTGTAGGATGATAAAACCGGCACTAATTTCTTTCATTCCGGAGCGAGTGAATATTCTCAAAATGAGAAAATCTGAGCGCTGGAACGATTGTGGGGGAGTTTCCACTATGGTTTTAATATATGTTCAATCGTTCTCTCTCTCATTGTATTCTTTATCTTCCTCCACAACCTATACAAAAGGTATGAGACTCGAAGAGCTTCGGTTTGGCACAGAGCTAATCAAGCGTGGCTTTGCCTCCATGCAGAAAGGTGGCGTCATCATGGACGTGGTGAATGCTGAACAGGCCATCATTGCAGAAAATGCGGGCGCTGTGGCTGTAATGGCACTAGAACGGGTGCCTGCTGATATCCGGAAGATGGGTGGCGTTGCCCGCATGGCGGATACTGCAAAGATCGAGGAGATTATCGAGGCAGTCTCAGTTCCGGTGATGGGCAAAGCACGTATCGGTCACTTTGTCGAGGCACAGGTTCTTGAGGCAATCGGTGTCGATATGATCGACGAGAGTGAAGTTTTGACTCCTGCTGACGAGGAATATCACATCGACAAGAAGCAGTTTACCGTGCCGTTTGTCTGTGGTGCCCGAAACCTTGGTGAGGCATGCCGCCGCATCAATGAAGGCGCTGCATTGATTCGCACGAAAGGCGAAGCGGGGACGGGTAACGTTGTTGAGGCAGTGCGCCACATGCGCTCGATCATGGGCTCCATCCGGATGTTACAGGGTATGGATGCACAGGAGCGTGCCATGTATGCCCGGTCCATTGAAGCACCAATTGATATTGTAAATGAGTGTGCAGATCTCGGGCGCCTGCCGGTCGTTAACTTCTCGGCCGGTGGTATCGCTACACCAGCAGACGCGGCGATGATGATGCAGCTCGGTTGTGACGGTGTGTTTGTCGGTTCAGGTGTTTTCAAGTCAGAACAGCCTGAAGTAATGGCAGTTGCCATCGTTGAGGCAGTCAACAACTTTGAAGATGCCACCGTTCTCGCCAACGTGAGCAGAGGTCTTGGGGAAGCGATGCCGGGTCTTGACGTGCACACCCTCCGTGAAGACGAGGTGCTCTCAACCCGTGGGAATTAAGGTAGGAATACTCGCCCTGCAGGGCAATGTCAGTGAGCATGTGCAGGCTTTTCGGTCAGCTTGTGCTCTGGAAGGAGAGCAGAACGAAGACGTTGAGGTTGTTCTCATACGGCACGCCGGTGATATTGCAGGTTGTGATGGCATTGTCATTCCCGGCGGCGAGTCTACCACGCTTTCGCACCTTATCGACAAAAATGATATGCGCGAGGTACTCAGCTCCTTTGAGGGTGGTTTCTTTGGTACCTGTGCCGGGATGGTTCTCCTGTCATCTGCTGTCGATGATGTGCGGGTCACCCCTCTCTCAGTGCTGGATATCAGTGTTGACAGAAATGCCTTCGGGCGTCAGCGGGAATCATTCGAGACAGAACTAACAATATCAGGGATGGATTCTCCATTCCATGCCATTTTCATTCGGGCACCGGTTGTCGAGTCTGCCGGTCCGGAAGTAGAAATCCTCTGTACGATTGATGAGGGCATTGTCGCTGTTCGGCAGGGGCGCCATATGGCACTTTCTTTTCATCCGGAGCTGGGGTCGGATATGCGCTTGCATACCCGTTTCATCGAACATCTGAAAGACTAAACAGTCTCCTGCAAACCCGTCTGAGAGGGACGGGTAAAAAAATATTTTTGTTATGTTCGTCTGATAACCGCAAACGCAGCAGTTGTGGTTGTGCAGATCTTTCCTGCTGGTCCATCGATTCGTACGGTCGCCTCACAGAATGAAGTATGACGGCCACGCCGGACCACGTTGCCGGTTACGTGGAGCGTGCCCCCGTTGGCACCCCGGAGGAAATTGCTGGACTCCGTTGTGGTGGCAATCCATTCCTGTTTCTCATCAAGTGTCGTTGAGAGGGCAAGTGCCATTGCCTCGTCAGCAAGGGCGACATAGACGCCGCCCTGGAGCCATCCTGACCCGTTCAGCATGTCAGGCCGGATTTTCATCGATAGTGTTGCCGTTCCGTCCTCATATGAGAGAATTTCAATACCCATCATCACAAAAAATGGGTTTGCATCCTCTCCGTTTTCTTCAATTGCTTTGATATATCCCATGGATGACTCTGTATACCCATTGGAATCACAGAAGAATAATTCTTATGAGGGCAGATGGCAATCAGGTACCTATGACAGAAACCTGTGAAGAATTACGGGCCATGCTTTCCGATCTCATCTGGCTGAACAGTCTGATTGCCACTGAAATCATCCAGATTACTGAGAATACCTCTGCGATTCTGCGGGACGGAGACATTCCTGAATCCTGCCTTGCCGAGCACCGGGAACTCAGAAAGCAGTGCATTGCGATTGCGCAGCGTGCTGGTGATGCGGCTGTTCTTTCGCAGCATGTGCTAAAACACCAGTAGAGGCGCTCGGAACAACGCTTAAACAACCTTTTTTCTTTCGTATCACCTATAGTATCAGTATGCACGTACTCTTCGTGATTGCAAAAAACCAGTATCGTGATGAAGAACTCTCTATCCCTCAGGGTATGATGGATGAAGCGGGTATCACCTATGATATTGCTGCAAATGAGCCCGGTGAGTGTACCGGGCAGATTGGCACCCCGGCAATGGCAACGATTAGTATTGATGAAGCTGACCCTGAGGCATATGATGCAATCATTCTGATTGGCGGTTCCGGTGCGCAGGAATATCTGTGGGATAATCTGGTACTGCATGAGCATGTTCGTGCGTTCAATGATGCGGGAAAAGTAGTCGCGGC
>CAZBGM010000044.1:4954-12596 GCA_964491505.1 uncultured Methanomicrobiaceae archaeon
AAGAAGCTCTATGTAAAAGACATTACAGAAAAAAGGGCCGTTGACTGCTGGTATGTGATAAGTGGCGCTGAAATCCGTTCTAAAACAACCGGTGGAAAATATCTGACCTGCACGGTAAGCGACTGCACCGGCACGATATCCTGTAAAATCTGGGGACGATCTGATGACAGTGAGGTCGAAACGATCTCAGAGAATCTGCAGAACGGCAGCGTGTACCGGATTTCCGGGAGTGCAAAAATGTACAATGGCACCCTTGAAATCAATGTGAACGAAGGCATTGGATTCCTGAATCTCGCGGTACCTGAGAGTGAACTCGACCCGTCCGAGTTTACCTATGCCCCCGTGGATACTGAAGTGGTACAACGCGAGATCTGGAATCTTCTGACAACGATACAGGATAAACCGCTTCGCTCCCTAACAAAGCGTGCCCTTGGAAAGGCGGAAGGGTTCTTTGAAAAACCTGCGGCAGTAAAAAACCATCATGCCTACCGGGGAGGTCTTGCCGAACACACGCTGGAGGTGGCACGTATTGCTCTCTATTCGGCTGAGACGATGCCACGGTTTCAGGCGGACCATGATCTGATTCTGGCAGGGGCACTGCTCCATGACATTGGTAAATGTGATGGGTTTGAGAAAGAGGGGTTCTCATTCTCTGCACTGCCTGCATACCGGCTGCATGGTCATATAGTACAGGCAATTGCGCTCCTTTCAGCGATTCGCACCGCAAACGGGCCGGATGATGCAACATTTAGTCACCTCCTCCATATCGTTGCCTCACATCATGGGGAATATGGTGATGTCAAACCCATGACCGCCGAAGCATGGGCAGTCCACATGGCAGATAATACGAGTGCAAAACTGCGGGGAGTGAGCGATGACCTTGAGAGATGTCAGCCTGCTTCATTTGAGTGGGGCAACCAGTCACACGGGCAGGTTTATCGGTTTGATGGACAAAAAAGTGAAAAACAACACGATAGTAAAGATAGAGAAGATAGTGGTCAGGTACGTCTCTTCTAACAGATTTTTTTAATATTTTCAATCAGATTATTTCTTTTTCAGCCTTACGGGCTGCTGCACGGACTTCAAATTCTCCGTCTTCTTTTAGCCTGCTGAGTGTCTCCAGAGTATGTGGGGTTTGAAACCTGCCGAGCGCCTCGGCCACACAGACCCTGACCTGGAGATGGGCATCGTCTGCACAGGCAATAATTGAGGAGATACAGGTGGGGTCGCCAATTGTTCCCAATGACCAGATGGCACCCTGCCGAATCCATCGGTCTTCGTCGCTCAGAAGGGGGAGGAGGTGAGGGACTGCTTCCGGATCTTTGATTTTGCCCAGTGAGCGAATGATGACATATCGAAGTTCGTGATCTGCGTCACTGAGAACTTCGACAAGCACATCCGTTGCAGCGGGATTTTGTGCTCTGCCAAGTGCTTCGGCAGCCTTTACACGATACTGGTGTCCACCCTCACGCACCTGATGGAGAAGAACCCGGAGGTTTTCTTCATCCCTTCTGGCTCGTTCTTCATGCGGGTCGAACATTGGTGCACGTCCTCACTGTCGTCTGATTGCCACTGAGTGGGCGTGGGCTGCAAGCCCCTCTGCCTCTGCCAGTGTCTCGACCACATCGCCGATTGCCTCGAGACCCTCTTTGCTTATTATCTGAACAGTGGAGGTTTTGCAGAAGTGATCGACGTTGAGCCCGGAGTAGGTCTTTGCATACCCTGCAGTGGGCAGGACGTGGTTTGTGCCAGAGGCATAATCTCCACAGGCAACCGGCGTGTGCGGACCAATAAAGATCGAACCGGCATGCTGTATTTTTCCGAGCACAGCAAGGGGGTCCTGGACCTGAATTGAGAGGTGTTCGGGTGCCAGTTGGTTTGAGATAGCAATGGCTTCAGCGATATCACCTGCGATGTAATACCCGGAATTCTTAAGGGCTGCAGTAATGATTTCGGAACGTTCTTCTGTCTGTATCTGAGCCTGAATTTCCATGCCAACGATTTTTGCAAGTTCAATGTCTGTTGTGATCAGAACACACCCTGCATGGGGGTCGTGTTCTGCCTGAGCCAGAATGTCAGCAGCGACAAAGGCAGGATTGGCACTCGCGTCAGCGATGATTCCAATTTCACTGGGACCTGCCGGGAAGTCGATCTCAGTAAATTCACGGAGGAGAATCTTGGCGCCGGTTACATAGATATTACCGGGCCCGACGATCTTCTGGACCGGCTGAATAGTTTCAGTACCCAGCGCCATAGCAGCGATAGCCTGTGCTCCGCCAACACGGTATATTTGAGTAAATCCAGCGATGTCACAGGCAAGAAGAGTGAGGGGATGCACGGGTGGTGGTGTTGTGCAGATAATCTCACGTACGCCTGCAATCCGGGCCGGAATACCCGTCATCAGAGCGGTTGATGGATATGAGGCCCGACCGCCGGGGATATAGGCTCCGATGCGCTGCAGGGGAGTTGTTTTGATGCCAAGTGTAATACCCGGTTCAACTTCATCAAGCCAGAGTTCCTTTTTCTTCTGCATCTCATGGAAGCGTGAAATCCGTGCCTCTGCCTCGATAAGCGCCTCGACAAGTTTTGGGTCGGCTTCATCATAGGCAGCCTCAATCTCTTCCTCGGATACCCTGAGTTCTTCGAGTTCGATACCGTCGAACTGCCGGGTCAGACGGAAAAGGGCTTCATCGCCGTGTGACCTGACATCTTCAATAATTGCCAGGGCCGCTTCCTTCCCACTTTCAAGCCCGCTTCGCCTGTTTGCAATCCAGTCTTCGATATTGAGTTCCTGCCACATCGTACTACTATGTGTGGCTATATTCGCGAAAAAAGGTATGGTGAAGCCAAGTGAAGCGGACCGTGAGGATTAAACCGGATTTTTTGGAAATCATACACCGGAGTCAGAAAACCCGGCTTTCCTTAAGGATCAGGGAACCGGGGCTCTTTCAGAATATTTATGGATCTCTTCTTACAGTGATTACGATCTGCGCGAAATCGGGTTTTCCGGAATCTTCAGCACATACCAGATGGTGTACAACTGATACACCAGTTGAATCAAGTATATAAAAGAATAAAATAAGATGACTAACCAGAACGTTAAAATAAACCCCTTTTGTAACAGTTACCTTATGGAGAAACGTAATCTCCGGCTACTTAGTGTTCTGGTGGCTATTGTATTGATGGGTGCACTCCTTATGGCAGGATGTACCGGGACTGAAGAAGCTCAACCGGCGAGCCCGGCAGAGACAGCAGCAGCTGAGAATATCGCCCTGAAAGTGTACCACGCTGGCAGTCTCGCAAAGCCAATGACAGCGATGGAAGCTGCATTTGAGGCAGAATCTCCAAATGTTGACGTTCAGCTGCACAGCGGCGGTTCAACGAAGCTTGCAAAAGAGATCACTGAGCTGGACGCTGTTTCCGATGTCTATGCATCTGCTGATTATTCACTCATTCCAAATCTGCTGATGCCCGCAGACAAGGCAGACTGGTATGCAACCTTTGCAAAGAATGGTCTGGTCCTCTGCTACACGGACAAGAGTAAGTTTGCTGACGAACTCACCGCAGACAACTGGTACGAGATTCTCGGCCGGGACGATGTTGCATGGGCCTTCTCTGACCCGAACCTTGACCCCTGTGGATACCGTTCACTGATGGTCATTGCGCTTGCAGAGAATGAGTATAACAATGACATGATCTTCGACAACCTTGTTGCTGCCAACAGTGCAATCACGGCGACCGAAGCTGACGGCGTAGTAACAGTTGATGCAACTGAAACTGACCCAACCTATCCGCTCACTATTCGGGCGAAGAGTGTCGATCTCATTACCGGTCTTGAGGCAGGAAACCTTGACTATGCATGGGAATACCGCAGCGTCGGTGCACAGAATGCTGCTGATGGTGTGAAGTTCATTGAACTCCCCGCAGCCATTGATCTCTCATCTGTAGACTATACCGACGAGTATGCAAAAGTTCAGATCAACACAGGCGGTGGCGTAATGAAAGGTAAGCCGGTTGTGTACGGTGTGACTGTTCCGACAAATGCTGATCAGACTGAGGCCGGCACTGAATTTGTAGGAATGCTTCTTGGAACGACCGGTCAGCAGATTATGACTGAAGCCGGACAGCCCCCGATTGTACCCGCTGGTGGTTTCGGAGATGTTCCCGCAGTTCTTCAGGCATTTGTTGCCTAAATATCCCAATCTTTTTTACAATTTACACCAATTCTGAACAGATGATTTTGTTAGCTGGAGAATGAAGTGATGAAATTTCCAACACATTCCCGTCTTCCTGATGCCTGTATTATCTCTTTTGCCCTGATTGGCTGCCTGATTCTTTTGCTGACGGTGCTTGCCCTTTTTAATATGGCCTTGGCTCAGGTCTCGGATATTGGATATTTTATTGCCACTGCTACGGATTCCAAGGTAGTCGGAGCAATTCTTCTGACAATGGCAGCAGGACTGAATGCGGTCCTGATTCTGATGGTCGTTGGTATACCACTTGCCTACATTCTGGCACGTTTTGAATTTCGTGGTAAAGGACTGGTCGAAAGTATTGTCGATCTCCCGGTCATGCTTCCGCATACCGTGGCAGGAATTATGGTCTACCTTCTCTTTATGCGGCGTGGCATTATCGGTGGACCGCTCTGGGATATGGGCATCGTCTTTGAAGATGCCTACCTAGGCATTGTCGTTGCGATGCTCTTTGTCTCTTCGCCGTATTTTATTAACGCTGTCCGTGATGGATTTGAAAAGGTCCCGGTGCATATGGAAAATGTTGCCCGGACGCTGGGAGCAACCCGGTTTCAGGCCTTTAAAATGGTCGTCCTGCCGCTTTCTGTCCGGCATATCTTTAATGGTTCAATACTGGCATGGGGGCGGGGAATCGGCGAATTTGCGGCGATTATTATGATTGCCTACTATCCAATGGTTATTTCGACGCTGATTTATTACAAGTTTACCCTTGAAGGTCTGAAAGCAAGCACAGCAACGGCTTTTACGATTGTTCTGTTCTGCTTCATTGCCTTTGCAATACTGCGATATCTAATGAAATTTGTGGGGCGGTATGATGATAGAGTTTGAAAACGTCTCGCTCACTTTGGGACAGTTTGCACTGCATGATATCTCTCTGAAGGTCAATGAAGGTGATTACTACTTTATTCTTGGGCCCTCCGGTGCCGGAAAAACAGTTGTACTGGAGGCTGTAGCTGGCCTGCATCAACCGGATTCGGGCACTGTATTGTTACGGGGAGAAGATATGCAGAATATTCCGCCCGAGAAGCGAAACATTTCACTGGTTTATCAGGACTACTCGCTCTTTCCGCATATGGATGTCTTTAACAATGTGGCATTCGGGCTGAAGATGCGAAAAAAAAGTAAGCATGAGATCAAAACGGTGGTGGATGATATGCTCCATCATTTTGGGATCTCTCATATCAGAAACCGGGCAACACTTACTCTTTCCGGCGGAGAACAGCAGCGGGTGGCGCTCTGTCGGGCGCTGGTCGTCGAACCGGAGTTTCTGCTCCTGGATGAACCGCTCTCTGCGATGGATCCACTGACCAAAGATCAGTTTATCGGTGTTCTGCATGACCTGCATCAGGAACAGGGTCTAACGATTGTTGAGGTCACCCATTCCCGCCGGGAGGCAAAAGCGCTTGCCACACATATTGCTGTTATCATGGACGGGTACCTTGAGCAGGAAGATACTACACAACGGGTATTCGAGTGTCCGGTAAATCCGGAGGTCGCAACGTTTCTGGGTGTTGAGAATATTTTTGAGGGTGTTCTGACTGAAAGAAAGGGTGATGATGCTCTGGTTCAGGCCGGAAATCTGCTCATTCAGGCCCTGTCTGATCTGCCGACGGGCACGCCGGTCTATATGTACGTCCGTGCCATCTCAGTTGCCGTAAAACCGAAAACCGAAAAAATCCGGCCCGGTCAGAATGCTATCGCCGGGACAGTAACAATGCTCCTTCCGCACGGGGATCTGTGGAAGATTACGATTGATGCCGGCGTCCCGCTGTATGCTCTGCTCTCGGCAGATGAGGTGAAAAGTGCAGATATTACAATCGGTACAGAGGTTGTGGCCTGTTTTGATCCTGATGCTGTTCATCTCTGTGTCAAAACGTCAGAACCCTTGCCTTCATCCAATAAATAAAGCCAGTTTCATTCTTTTTTGGTGTTCTTTCCGGCGAAGCGGGCGATGATATAGGCAAGGGCAAGACCGGCGATAAAACCAACCGTCATGCTGAAAAGAATCGCAAGAATTCCTGTTACCGCCGTTATCAGATAAGAATCAGTCTTCAGTGATGCCTCTCCAAGGGCGATTGCCACAAAGATGAGCAGGGCACCGAATATTCCTATCGGGATAAGGGTCAGCATTTGTGGAGATGCGAAGAAGAGGGCAAATCCAAAGAGAATAACGCCGGCGATAATATCTGCTCCGCCGGTACGGGCACCGAAGCGGTGCTGGGCAGCCATTCCTCCGGCGCCGTGGCACATGGGAAATCCCCCGAGGGGAGAGGAGATCAGGTTCATGATACCGATGGTGGTCGATAATTTATCCGGCGGGATCTCAGTCCGGAAGAGATCGATTGTCAGCAGTGAGGTTGCCAGAATTGCGTTGGTCAGTGTCAGGGGAATCTGTGGCAGCACCAGATGCCAGGCGGCAAACGTGAAGTCACTCCCGGCCGGAATAACCAGATGTGGGAGTGGAATAGCCAGGGGCGGGAGTGCTCCGTAGGCGAGAATACCTGCTCCAATGCCAATGAACAGCACAACAAGGGCAGAAACATCCGGGATGTTCAGACGTTTTTTGCCGATCCAGAAGAGGAGGATAATGGCAATGCCTCCTGCTGCCCAGAGGATATCACCGGCTGCAAATCCAAACGAGGTCTTTAAAAGCAGCAGTGCAAGACCCAGCTGAACACCACGGATGACGCTCTGCGGGATGTACTTCTGCACTTTGCCCATGCTTTTTGTAACCCCGAGAAGGAGGAAGATCACACCGATGATAATACCTGAAGCAGCGATCTCCGGCGCAGCAAGACCTTCGGCGATCACAACTGCACCGACAGCTTTCATTGGTTCTATCGGAACCGGCAGGCGGTAGAACAGACCTGCTATCACAAACCAGACAGTAAAGAAAAGAAAGACGGTTCCGAGGGAAATATCAGATACCAGTGCAACCCCAAGCACAATCGGAAGAATTGTCCCGAAATCTCCGACTGAGCCAGCGACTTCATGAATGTTAAACCGAAGTGTCGGTTGTCCGGTCATTTGGAAGATTTCCTTTCAGGGTCTCTCTGCAGTGTCGATTAACCGGCCAAGAAGATCGTGAGGAAGTAGTTTCTTAACAGCATCTGCGTCAGCTTTCTGAAGTGCGGCAAAGAATAATCTGCTCCCCTCACCCGTGGTCCAGATGCCAACACGTTGTTCACGGGTCACCAGATGTTGCTCTTCCATCATAGCAAAGATAGGAAGAACGTAGTAATGTGGCACTTTGAGGAATTTTGCAAGAGATCTCGTGGTCGGAAATTTTATTCTGATCTCTTTTTGAGTGAACTGCAATGAGAGAATTATCTCCTCTTTTAGCGTTACTTCAACTGCTGCCTGTATTATGCCGGGAATGTCAAGCGTTA
>CAZBGM010000045.1:0-2405 GCA_964491505.1 uncultured Methanomicrobiaceae archaeon
GCCCAGAAATAGAGACGATCTGCTACCAGTTCATCAGGGTTTTCACTGATCTGGACGCCTACTTCCGTAAACATCGCAGAATGATGTTTCTGGTTGACGATTGAGACCACATGGGGTACTTTGAAGCGTTTGCTCAGCCAGCAGGTCATAAGATTGACGGCATCGTCGCTCGTTGTTGCCACCAGAGCATCGGCCCGTTCGATCCCCGCCTCCGTTAGAATTTCATGTTCTGTGGAGTTGCCGGTGATGGCGAGCACATCATAATCCTCGAGAATTTCCCTGCACCGCTCTTCACTGCGATCGATAACGGCTACTGAGTTACCGTATGAGATCGCTGTTGCCACCAGATTTCTGCCGATCCCCCCAAGACCGATGACGATGATAAACATTCCTTCTCGTATCGCTCATGACTATAGATATACCTTGTGAAATGTAATCTCTAACCGCGTGATTGGCGGGGTTGATGAAGCAGGAAAGGGTTCGGTATTAGGGCCGATGGTCGTTGGTGCCGTAGCAGCGCCCTCGATGGAAGCCTGTGCAGACCTTGGGGTTCATGATTCTAAAGTACTTACTCGAAGACGTCGTGAAGCACTATTTGAGGAAATTTCTGCTGCCTTTTCCACAGCAGTTGTTGTGATTGCAGCCCATGAGATCGATGCGTTTCGAAAGGAGATGACTATGAATGATGTGGTGGTACGTGCCCATGCTTCTGCCCTTGAAAAGCTGGATGTGACCTGTGCCTATGTCGATGCCTGCGATGTGAATGCCCGGCGCTATGGTAGGACCCTCTCGGGCCTTCTGAGCCGTGAGATTGCGATTATTTCTGAACATAAGGCGGATGCTCGCTATCCGGTCGTGAGTGCGGCGAGCATCTGTGCGAAGGTTACCAGGGATCGTCTGATCGACGAACTGGCAGAAGAATATGGGCTCATCGGTTCCGGCTATCCTTCAGATCCGGTAACGATTGCCTTTCTTGAGGAAGCAATCAAAACCACGGGCACAGCGCCACCCATTGCCCGCCATTCGTGGAAGACCGTTGCGAACATCACCGGAAAGGTTGCACAAACGTCTCTTTTTGAGTTTTGATGGCATAAAAGCACCATTTATCTGCTTTCATGAGCAAGTACTAGTCAATGGATATTCTGCTGATATTGCTCTTCTTTGTGGCACTCTATATTCTGATTGCCGGCTATATCAGGCAGAACAACCCGTGGCCGGATGCGGTGACTTTCTATGGGCCCATCCTTGCCCTTCGGACCAGAAAGGTTGGCTTTTTTGATCATTTCCAGAAGTTTCAACGGTTCTTCAAAATCTACGGAACACTCGGCGCTTTGATGGTTGGCGTGGTGATGGTTTTCATGACGTTACTTCTCCTGACCGCGTTTGGCAAGAGCATCGTCGCACCGCTACCGTTTACGGCCATGAACGAACTGCCGAACCTGCTCGCGATTCCCGGCCTGAATGATTTCATTCCGTTTACGGTTGCGGTCTGGCTGGGCCTGATTCTCACGCTTGTTGTGCATGAGGGTGGGCACGGGATTCTTGCCAGGGTAGAGAATCTGAAAGTGAAAAGCACCGGGATTCTCTTTCTGGTCGTTCCTATCGGTGCCTTCGTCGAACCGGATGAGGAGGAGATGGAGGCTGCATCCTGGCGCTCGCGGGTGCGGGTCTACGGGGCCGGCATCACGAACAATCTGGTCGTCGCCGGCGTCTGTTTTCTGCTGATAATTCTTTGCATGGGTCTTGTAACCCCATCCGGTGAGATCTATGTTACGGGAGTCTATGAGGATTTCCCGGCAGATATCGCAGGGATTTCCCCGGGGATGTTTCTCACCTCTGTTGACGGTGTTGATATCGGTTCTTCAGCGGAGTTTACCGCCGCTCTTGATACGACCCGGCCGGGACAGGAGGTTCTGGTAACCGCCACAAAGGACGGGGTTTCCCGTGATTATACCGTTACGCTTACCGACTGGCCGGAGGTTCCCGGAGAGCAGGTAGAAAAAGGTTTCATGGGTGTGGTTCCGTATGACAGCACTTTGGTCCAAAAGCAGACGCTGCAGTATCTGAAGACTCCGCTTGGCCCGCTGATTCTCACGATGGTTCCGATTGATTCAGTCTTTGGTAGTAACGGTCTTGGGCTCTCGATTCTGGCCTTTGAAAGTCCTGAAGTGGCTGCATGGCAGGCGCCCTTCCCCGGTTTCTGGTTTGTGGTTCAGCTTCTGTTCTGGGCGTTCTGGTTCAATCTGCTGGTCGGAACCTTCAATGCCCTGCCATTTATTCCACTGGACGGCGGGTATATCCTGAATGAGACAGTCACCCGGTTCTTTGAGAAGAGAAAGCACCCGGAGATTGGCCGGTATATCGTTACCGGGATCTCGTCGTTTATGATCTTCGTGCTGCTCTTT
>CAZBGM010000045.1:2505-7028 GCA_964491505.1 uncultured Methanomicrobiaceae archaeon
AGACCGGGCTGACCCCAGAGTGACTCAAAGTTCCCCATACCTTTGGCAATCACAACCGTGCACTTCTCCAGCGCTCCCAGCAGAGCATCCGGCGCTTTGGCCGGGTCCAGACCGATCTCGGCGAGATCCGTGGTATTTGTCGTAACAAGATCAGCAATATCGCCAAGACCGAGCAGCTCAGCATCACTTGTGGTCGCATCGTTTATCACCGGCCGGGTCTTGACGACAACCGTGAGGTGGGAACCCTGCTCCTTCAGATACTGCATTAAAAGCCGGTCAAAGACCACCTCACCACAGTTGTCACAGAGAAAGACGACCCGCTTTGTGAGCGGCAGAATCGTATCTGTGTCGTCCACCAGAAACCCCTCGGCAAACTCGGTTCTGAAGAAGGCCGGAAGATCGTCTGTTACGGTGTGCACACTGGAACCGTGATCAAGGGTATTTGCTATCACTGAGGCAAGGCAGAGATCCCTAAACGTAGTAAGCGACGGACCCACCTCCTCACACAGCGCCAGTGCCTCGGTATTGTTCTGATCCTTTATCTCCCGGAACGGATCTGGTTCTCCGAGACGCTCGCAGGCATGGCGATGAATCCTGCTGGCGATAACCGGCGCCGGGTTCTGGTCGTTCATGTGCTTTCTCAGCAGGTCGGCACACTCTTCGGTAATCGTATCAACCGTTGCGACGTCTGCTCCGACCAGTTCACATTCAAAGCGAATGCGGGTCAGCAGACAGTCAAAACATCCAAAGTCATAGATCATAGCTGAAAAGATTCCTCTGTATATGAGTCAGTGGCAGAGAGATTAAAACCTTACAAAAAAGCAATATCCGGCACCACCTCGATTATCATCTCATTTTTCCGGAGCAGACTGATCTCTTCCACGAACGCGATACCATATAAAAGGTGTTCAATATTATGATGTCAGTTCAGAACAACCATATACCTATGCCTGTACCTTTGCCCATCATTACTCCGGGAGGTGTTTTAGACGGCACGGATTCACATCGTCTCCAACAGACTGCCCTGTCGCATTAAAACAGAAAACGGGAGACTCCGGGCAGAAAAGAGTATCGGAGGACTCGCCACCGGTCTTGGTTCGATCTATCAGTCACAGAACTACCTCTGGACAGGATGGGCGGAACTTCCCGAAACAGATGATGCTTTTACCCATGATGACGTCCGGGAATTTCTCAGAACAGAATCATGCAACCCTGTTTTTCTGACAAACGAAGAGATTACTGATTATTATGATGGTTTTTCAAATACTACCCTCTGGCCATTGTTCCACTATTTCCGGGAACTTGTATCTTGGAATGAACAGCAGTGGGATGCCTACAAAAACGTAAATCAAAAATTTGCAGATGCCGTAACAAAGCAGTATGAACCCGGGGATATTATCTGGGTACATGACTATCACCTGCTGCTGCTTCCTGCCATGCTCAGGGAAGAGATACCTGATGCCCTGATAGGTTTTTTCAATCACATCCCGTTTCCGTCCTATGAAACGTTCCGAATCCTTCCGCAGAGAAGAGAGATTCTCAACGGGATGCTGGGGGCTGATCTCCTGGGATTTCATACGTATGATTACGTCCGGCATTTTCTCGACAGTCTCAGTCATATTCTCGGATATGAACATACCTATGATACCATCTCTATCGACAACCGGCAGATTAAAGCCGATATCTTTCCGATGGGTATCGACTATCAGAAGTTTGAACAGGCGGTCTCCGAACCCACAGTGCAGCATGAAATTGCCGGGATCAGAAGAAAATATGCCGGATATAAAATATTTCTCTCTGTTGACCGCCTCGACTATACGAAGGGTATTCTCAAACGTCTGGAAGCCTATGATGCCTTTCTGGAAAAAAATCCGGCGTTTCAGGGTAGGGTTGTACTGGTGCTCGTTGCCGTTCCTTCCCGGACAACAGTCTGTCATTACCGACAGTTAAAGGAGGAGGTCGATCAACTGGTCGGGGATATCACCGGACGATACGCAACCCTTGGGTGGACACCCATCAGTTACTTCTATGACACCCTCTCCTCTGAGACGCTGACTGCTATGTATCATGTGGCAGACATTGCTCTTGTCACCCCGTTACGGGATGGTATGAACCTTATGGCCAAGGAATTTCTCGCTACCCGAACCGATGGCAGTGGTGTTCTGATACTGAGTGAGATGGCCGGCGCGTCCTCTGAACTTGGTGAGGCCCTTATCATCAATCCATTCAACCGGGAGGATATTGTGCAGGCCATGGAACGAGCGATGGTCATGCCGCCGGATGAACAGGTAACACGCAACCGCCAGATGCAGGACCGTCTGAGGCGGTATGACATCAACTACTGGGTCCGGGATTTTATCCGGGAGCTTCATCTGACCAGAGAGGAGAGCAACGCACGAAAAGCCCGGTCCCTTACCGGCACAGAACGGGCCCGGTTTCTGAAAACCTATAAAGACGCCACGAACCGGCTGATTTTTCTTGATTATGACGGAACGCTGATGGGTTTTACCGATCTGCCGTCCTCTGCTGTTCCTGACGAACCGGTTCTCGCTTTAGTACGACGCCTTGCGTCGATACCCGGAAACGAGGTTGTGATTGTGAGCGGCAGAGACCGCGTAACTCTTGGCACCTGGTTTGGAGATATTCCGGTGGGAATGGTTGCAGAACACGGGATCTGGTCGAAGAGAGCAGATGGTGACTGGCAGATAAGTGATAATCTTACAAAGGACTGGAAAGAGGAGATACTGCCGGTTATGAACCTTTTTGCTGAGAGGACGCCGGGTTCATTTATTGAGGAGAAAGAGTATTCTCTGGTCTGGCATTACCGAAAGACCGGCCCGAAACTGGGTGAACTCCGCTCCCGGGAACTGAACAATCGGCTCAGGTTTATCACGGCAAACAAGAATCTGGAAGTGCTGAAAGGAAACAAAATAATCGAGGTCAAGAACTCTTCAGTGAACAAAGGACAGGCAGCGTTACAGTGGATATCCCGCCGGAAGTGGGACTTTATCCTGGCAGTCGGCGACGACCAGACCGATGAGTATCTCTTTGATGTTGTTCCGGATGGGCAGTACTCTGTGAAGGTTGGGTTTTCTCAGTCGGGTGCCCGGTATAATCTCTCATCCGTGCCAGAGGTGAGAAGTCTTCTCGCGGATTGTATTCTCACAGATTCTGCCGGAGACGGGGAGAGTCAGGTTCCCGTTGCCGACAATCAGAGTTATCTACTATGACAATCACATCCAAAAACGGAAGTATCAGGTAAGACACAGTACAGATACACAGGAGGAATTACTATCCGGAGTCTTGAAGATTATTGTGACATAGTAGGCTGCAAAGTTATCCACGGGATTCATAAAAAAGCCCGCGAATTTTACGGAAAAAATCTTTTGCAGGTTAATTCGACGTATCAGGGCGGTGGCGTTGCAGAGATGATATCCTCAGTTGTTCCGTTAATGAATGACATCGGTATCAATACCGGGTGGAGAATTCTGCATGGCAGCGCAGATTTTTACACGATCACCAAAAAGTTTCACAACGCTCTCCAGGGCGAATCAATTAATTTCACCGAGATGAAAAAAGATCTGTACCAGCAGGCATCAGAGGATTTTCATGTTTATAACCGGATTGACCATGACGCCGTTCTGATTCATGACCCACAACCACTGCCTATCATAAAATACTACAAAAAAAGTCAACCCTGGGTCTGGCGTTGTCACATCGATCTCTCAAATCCAAATCCGGAGATCTGGAATTTTGTAAAGAAATTTCTGCTGAGGTATGACCAGGTCATTGTATCAGATACCAAATATCTAAGAGAAGATCTTCCGGTTGAACAGACGATTATCCAGCCGGCGATCGACCCGCTCACTCCAAAAAATATGGATCTTCCTGAAGCAGTTCAGGACCAGTATCTGGAAAAATTTCACATTCCCACCGATAAACCCCTGATAACACAGATCTCCCGCTTTGATAAATGGAAGGATCCTATCGGTGTAATGAAGGTCTTTGAGGAAGTGAAAAAAGAGACAGACTGCCGACTGGTTCTCTGCGGGAGTATGGCAGCAGACGATCCCGAAGGGCAGGAGATATTTGAAACGGTTCAAAGACAGGCCGGAGAACTTACAGATAATGGGGATGTCATCCTCATAACATCTGAGAATAATATTCTGGTAAACGCCCTGCAGCGAAGATCAGATGTTATTATGCAGAAATCACTTCGTGAAGGTTTTGGTCTGACGGTCACCGAAGCACTCTGGAAAAGAACGCCGGTTGTCGCAAGTTGTGTGGGTGGCATACCTACACAGATAACAGACGGAGAGAACGGATTTCTGGTACAGCCGGACGATATTAAAGGAATGGCTGATCGCATTATTCAGCTTCTTGACGATCAAAAACTTGCAGAACAGATCGGGAACCGGGGCAGAGACGTCGTTAAAGAGAAATTTCTGATTACCCGACTGCTCAGTGATCATCTGGATCTGTTACATGATCTCCAGATATGAGAGGCATCTGCTTTTTTGCCG
>CAZBGM010000045.1:7128-8820 GCA_964491505.1 uncultured Methanomicrobiaceae archaeon
CGGAATCTTCAGAACAAACCTGTATGAGACGCCAGTCTCACACTGGTTTTGATGAAAATGGATTTGTCATTTTCATATCACAAAAAACGGTCAAAAATAAAACAATGGGGCCACCGCGATTCGAACGCGGGTCAGAAGACCCCCAGCCTCCTAGGATGGTCCAGGCTACCCTATGGCCCCTCGCCTGAATATATTAGATGCCAGGAGATATGTATTTTGTCTTTTTCCGCCAGCTAATCCGAACTGGGAGATAAAATCCTGTCAGTCACCGTAGAATTGCATATGGGTGCGCAGGAATTCATGGATTTTGCTTGATTCCAGCCAGCGCTGATCCAGGCGGTTGATGAGCTTATCAATCACATCGGCCTGTTCGAGGATCTGGTCCCGGTATTCTCCTCCCTGCAGATCTGTGAGACCTACAATGAGGGCCAGCGGGTTTCTTATCTCATCGTTTAAAATAGCCAGTTGTTCCAGATTCTTTTCAATCTGCTCAAGATTTTCTTTCTGGTCCTTCCTGAGCTGGACCATACTAGTGATGTCAGTGATCATTGAGGCGAAAAAGATCTTATCGGGCGAGAAGGCGTAGATATCAAAGTATTTCCCTACATCCTCAGCATAGATTTCAAACTCATCCGGTTCACCGGTCGTAACGATTTCACCGCACCGTTCGATTGCGTCTTTTGGATAATGAGGCATTACTTCAAGAGCTGTATGCCCAACCAGTTCTGCTGAGGTCATACCTACGAGTTTTTCGTAGGCCGGATTGACTTCGAGGAACTGGAAATCAACAGCTTTGCCATCTTTGTCCCGGATAATCCTGTGCAGGGCAAAGCCGTTGGTCATCGTTGAGAAGAGTTGCTGATACCGGTCTTCACTCACGCGTAGTTCACGCTCTGCTTCAAGGGCCCGGTGCTTATGGAGCATCGTCTCAATGGTGGTATAGATCTCCCGGGGTTTTACGGGCTTATTGAGGTACCCATACGGATTGGTTTTAATTGCCCGTGCCAGGGTTTCATCATTGGTATAAGCAGTGAGATAAATAACCGGGATATTCGAATGCTTTCCAATCTCATCTGCCGCTTCAATACCGTCAACTTTCCCCTCAAGGTGAATGTCCATGAGAATAACGTCGGGATTTTTATCCAGGGCGATGGTGATTGCTTCCTCACCACTGGTTGCAATGCCAATGACTTCATAGCCGAACAGTCGAAGTGACCGCTCGAGACCCATCGCAACGATGACCTCGTCCTCAACGATTAAAATCCGTGTTGTCATGTTTTCCCTGAATGTGTTCTTTCCCAGTCAGATACTGGTGTAACGGTCAACTAACGTAATTTCACCGGAGTTGCAATAAGAGTTATGAGGGAGCTTCCTATTTTGTGCTATTATCTGGTGCACATCCCCGAAATCCGTGTGGCGGAACACCGAGCTCAAAGCGTGTGCCTTTTCCCTCTGTCCCGGTCTCTCTCAGGGTAATGCCGGTGATATCCAGCAGTTCCCCTGCCAGAAAGAGTTTATTTCCGGCCGGGTCACCGAATCCCCGGGAAAATATCTTTTCTTTCTGGTCCATGGGTACTCCCTTGCCATTATCCTCGATAAAAAGAATCCCCTCACGTCCCTGCTCTATAAAACCGGCCCGGATGACGGAGCCTTTCCCACCCTCCCGGGCCAGATGATCAAGCAGGATAAAGA
>CAZBGM010000045.1:8920-11043 GCA_964491505.1 uncultured Methanomicrobiaceae archaeon
GTTGAGTTTTTTGTTGGCCGTAACGAGTGCTTCCTGCACGGCTTTCTCTTCCGTAACATCTCTGAGTGTCCCCGAACAGCTAACTGCCTGTCCCTTGGCATCCCGTTCAGTCACGCTCCAGAGGATCTCACCATGGAACGAGCCGTCCTTTTTCCGGAATCGTACGGTAATGGCTCCCTGTTTCCGTGTTCCTGCGATGACCTCCTTAATCATCTGTTCCAGAGAAAAACGATCATCCTGGTGCACCTTGGCAAGGAAGTTTTCCTCAAAGGGCTTCCCATTATCCTCTGGAGTCAGGTTCAGTAATTCACCATACCTTCCGCTCCAGGAGAGGGTGCTATCCGGAACAGAGAGTTTCCAGATGCCTATTCCGGCACCTTCTATGGCGTGTTGGCAGAGGTCGGTATTTTTCATAGTAGTGTCCTGAGGTCGTTCTCTGTTATTGGTGATTGAGGTTATTTTTTGGATGATGTTTATGGTCAGTGGGCTTGTTTTTCTGTGTTCTAATGGTGGATGTTCGGTATCGTGGTATATAGACTTTTGGTTTTTCAGTAAAATTTCCTTTTGTTTACGTTTTTTTAGATTCTGTTGCCCGGTACTCATCCGGAAAAGTAGATACCCCTCGTTTACAAATATAGAGTATACGGCACTATGGCAAAAAAAAGAACCAACCCTGAGAATCACCAGACAAAGGTACTGATGGTTGACGATGAGGTGCCGTTTCTTTTTGCTGCAAAGAAAATTATTGAGGATCTGGGTGATCTTTCGGTCGAGACGGCAACCGGTGGTCATGAAGGGCTTGCTCTTCTGAAAAAGACCCGGTATGATGCGGTGATCTCAGATTACCGGATGCCGGAGATGAACGGCGGGGAGTTTCTGAAAAAGATACGTATCCGTTACCCGGCGATGCCGTTTGTGATGTATGCAGCACGGGGTCAGGAAGATGTGGTCATAGACGCTCTGCGTAACGGTGCTGACTATTATGCCCTCAAAGAAGGCAATCCAAAACGCGAACTTGCGGATGTGGCCGGACATGTCAGGCAACTGGTGGCTAAGGCGCACCTCGGAGATGCCCTGCGCCAGAGTGAAGAGCGTTATCGGTTCATTATTGAACATTTTCACGGCATCGCCTTTCGTCGCACGCCGGAAGGTGACATTGTTTTTCTGAATGGCGCCGTTGAGGAGATTACCGGTTACAATGAGCAGGATTTGGCTGGTATGGCGTGGGATCAGATAGTCTGGTATGAGGACCGTCCGGAGCTGCACCGGATGATCAGTGATGCCCGGGAAAAAGGAGAAGTCCGTCTGGAATCTGAGTACCGGATTCTTACTAAAGATGGTGAACTGCGATGGGTGCATGAATATGCAACCCTCCTTATGACCCGTTCCGGGAAGATTGAAGGGGTGCAGGGCACTCTGCATGATATCAACGGTCAGCATATCATGGAAGAGCAGGTATTGATCCAGCGTGATCTTGCCCTGGGGCTTGCTGCCTCGCGATCGCTTGAGATGGCTCTTCCTCTCTGTTTGGAAGCGGTGTGTGGTGTTGCCGGGGCGGATATGGGAATTCTCTATCTGATTGATCCCTATGCCAAAGAACTCAACGCCGCCTGTTCGTTGGGTCTGGATGACGGAATGGTTCAGCGGGTGGCATCGTGGGAGACTCATACTGAGCTTCTGAAAAATATCCGGAGGAACCGGGCGTTCTATGGTGATTATACAGGTCTCACGGAATTTACCCGACGCACGGGGCCGATGCCGGAACTGTTGGGGACAGCTCTCGTGCCCATTATTGATCGTGAGAAGGCGATTGGGTGTATCTTCCTCTCGTCACAGAAGGTCCAACATTTTTCTGACGTGAACATTCTGGGTATTGATGGCATCGCCTATCAGGTGGGCAGTGCGATTGCAAGAATCTGGGTCGAAGAGATGTTAAAGGGACTTGAATAAGGGAACGAACGCCTGGAACCCTGCGCAATACATTGGTCTGAACGGGTGTCTACGGAAAAAAGAGAAAACTGAGAGAAAACTATTTTTTTGGCCGGTTTTGATCGGCAAGCAAATTGCTCTGTGTCCGCAGGCGTGTCCGACGCTGCTCTTCGGTCTCGCGATCTCTGCGGTAT
>CAZBGM010000046.1:0-10968 GCA_964491505.1 uncultured Methanomicrobiaceae archaeon
GCACAGTCTGGGGCGGTGAAATTTTCGCCGGAAGCCCATCTGACTACCAGCGGGTAGGCCATCTTGAAACCGTGGCGATGCCCGGCGGTGATCTGGCAACGAAGTTCCCCGAACGTATGCTCTATGGTATCCTGCCCGACGACGAAACGATCGCCCTTTTAACAGAGCGGGGCTGGAATACCATCGAGACTGGCGTCCTTGCCCATCAGATAGAACGCGGCGTGAACGTAGCCCACACCTCATCGACCGGCCGGGTGCTTGATGCAGCGGCAGCCCTCTTAGGCATCTGCCGGGAAAAGACCTACGACGGTGAGCCCGCGATGAAACTGGAATCAGTCGCACGGGCCGGGACCCCGCAGACATGGGATCTCTGCATCGAGCATGAGAACGGGGCCGATGTGCTCAAAACGAGCCGGCTCCTTGCCACCGCCCGAAACGCGATGGGAACAGAGTCACCGGCAACCCTTGCCGCATCTATCCAGCACAATCTGGCCCGTGGCATTGCAGAGATAGCAAAAGATGCCGCCCGTGAGCATGGATATGAGACCGTCGCTCTCTCCGGCGGTGTTGCCTATAACGAAGCAATCCGCACAACAATACAGCGTGAACTCGAGGATTCCGGCCTTACCGTTCTTATCCCATCGGCCTATCCGCTCGGCGACGGATGTATCTCGTATGGTCAGTGCCGGTACGTTTCAAAAATATAGAGCCAAACGGTTGGCAGTATATGCAGAGGACCAGACGCCTGGAAGTCTGGTTTTCGGCTGCGAATGGAGAGAAATAGTTTCAAAACAGTTAGGAAGTCTTTCCAAGTTCCTTTAATTTATCAATCAGTGTCATAAGCTCGAAAGGTTTGTCCACCCGATCAGTACAGGCGATCCGATCCATCCGCTCGACGGTGAACCGGTCACTGTTGGCAGTCATAAATATGATCGGGGTAAGCGGAGCAAATAACCGGATCTGTTCTGCGGCCTTGATGCCGTCTCCATCGCCGTCAAGCCTGATGTCCATAAGAATCATGTCAGGACGGGCTTCCTGTGCGGTGGCAATCGCGCTATCACAGCTTGTTACGTTGCCCACCACATCAAAGCCGGAACGGTTCAGCGCAAACTCAACCGCCAGTGCCATTGCCGGTTCGTCCTCAACGATCAGTATCTTTTGTGTCATCTTGTATACTATCTCCTTCCGGTGTTCTGATTGTCCAGGTTGTCCCAACACCTTCCCGCGTCAGTTCAACAGTTCCTTTGAGTTGTTTGGTGACGATGTCGTGCACCAATGAAAGGCCCACTGATTTCCGGTCGAACGGGTCACGGCCCTCGGGGAAGCCTACGCCATTATCAGAGAGAGTCACAATCTTCTCCTCACCAGTACAATCCATTCTGAATGTAATAGTGCCCTCTTCGCGACCTTTAAACGCGTATTTGAGTGAATTTGTGAGCAGTTCCTGAATGGCAAGACTGAGCGGCACTGCCTGATCAAGACCCATGGTGCAGGAACCGCAATCGATATTCTGCTCCACCTTCACCTGTGGTGGTGAGTTACGTATGACCGTTGAAAAAAGCTTTTCAAAGTGTGACTGTGCCATGATCGTGGAGACGTTCTCATCCTGATAGAGCTGTTCATGCACAAGACTGATAGAGAGAATACGATTGATGGCTTCACGGATAATCGACTGTGCCGCCTCGTCTTTCACGTCAAAGAGCTGCATGCCCATCATGCTGATGATGATCTGCAGGTTGTTTTTGACCCGGTGGTGAACCTCTCCAAGCAGTACATTCTTCTCATCAAGTGAGGTCCGAAGCGACCGTTCTGAGGAGGCAAGATCAAAGAGTGTGGATTCAATGGTTCTGAGCAGTTTGTTGACAGAACCGGAAAGGAGCGTCATTTCGTCCTTTCCCTCCTCAAAGACCCGGACCGAGTAGTCCTCTTCGTCCGCGACATACGTCACATCCCCGGTCAGGCGCTCAATTCTCCGAATCTTGCGGTGCATTACAATCTGAACCAACATAAAGATGAGAATCAGAAGCACAAAGACCGTAAGCATAAACCCGTACATCGCCGTCAGACCAAGCCGGTAGATATCCCGGTCCATGGAGGTCCGGCCATAGAATGCCTTTTCCTCGAAGATATCATCTATCACAAAGACTGAATGGATTGTATCAATGCCTTCGGTCGCAATCCAGACCTGATCGTTATAGGACTTTAGGGTATCCTGAGGAATTCCGGCAAAAGCAGCCGAATCTTCGAGAGAATAAATTTCAACCGGAGATGGCATGTACTCAGAGAGTTTCTGAATGTGAGCATCACCAAGGTAGTACCCCATCACCAGACTGCCCCGCATCGGCCCATATTCATCACTGGTGAGAATCGGAACCGCAGCAATAGCCATCGGTCCTTCATCAGTGTTAATAAGTCCGGTTGATTTTCGCAGCAGACTTCCTGAACCGATGAGCTTTCGAATCTGAATGTCCTCAAGCAGGGACGCCGGAACGGGGACTTCGGTGTCGGCCATAAGATCATAGGCCTTGCCGTAGGCATATGTGCCGTTGGGGAAGAAATACAGAATTACATTCAGACCCCCATCATAGAACGTGGAATCAACCAGATTCGAATCGATGTACTCCTGATTGAAGTCATCCATGAAAATGTAGGTATCGTCCCAGTACCCCCAGTCCGTTGTCAGAATAGATAGATGATGCAGGTCGTATTCGAGAAGTTTTAAGAACTGGTTGTCGGTTTCAATGATAGAATTCTGCTCGATCTCCTCAGTGCCTGAAAGAAGATAGTAATTCGCACCAATATACAAACCGCCGATTACAAGAGCGACGGCCAGTAGGGTGACGAGGAGCATCTGCGTTCGTAACTTCATGGTAGGTTTTCCGTGTTCTTCACCCGCTATGGCCCGCCTGCATGAACCGGAGAGAAGTGAATGGAATGTGGCAAACGGTTGACACGAGAGTAAAAAAAATCAGGAATTCTGATTTTCTACAATATATAGTTTCACGTATGTCAATAAATGCTTTGCATCAGTAAAAATTCGTGCCTTTTCGGCGGGAAAAAAAGTTTGGGTAGGGTTATTCTCTGCGGGTAAGGAGCACTGCTCCAAGACCGGCAATACAGAGTGCACTGATCAGTGTCAGCGGCGAAAGTGGCGTGGATGCTACCGGAGTCAGGGTGGCATGCAGTTTGGCGTTCTCACCCTTGGCCGGATAGTCAGAAACCTGAGCAGTAAATGGCGTGTAACCATCTTTTTTCACGGTGTAGGTGGTATATGGCGTGCCGGTAGTATAGACAGAAACAACCAGTTCACCGTTTGCAATCTCGCCCTTGTAGTCATCATTGAAGTACACACCAGCGCCATCCACATTACAGTATACCGTGTAGGTTCCCTGGTCGCCACCGATAGGTGCCGGTGCGGGGGTTGGTGCCGGGTTGGGCTGCAGCGTCAGGTAAATGTCACGGGTTTCACCGGCAGCTGGATAGTTTCCAAGCGCCTGGGCGGCTGGGTCATAGCCTGAAGCCGTTGCCCGGACGTCCTTGTACGGGGTTGCGGTTGTGTAGACAGCAACAACAAGAACTCCATTGGTTGTTGTACCCTCGAAATCATTATCAAAGTAAATGTCAGCCGTGTCAACGTTTGTCTTTACATTAAACCACGCCTGATTTCCTCCGAGGTCTGCAGCCGAGACAGAGGCTGGGATCATAGATGCCAGCAGAGCGCCGGCCATCAATACTATTATGAGTTTTCTCATCAGGATTCACCTTCTGTTAAACAATTCATCTTTATTTCGCCAATATATAGTATTTGTGATGGGATTCCATTAAAATCAGGTTTCTGGCCATTTTTAGTGAAAACAGATTGGTTCTGAAGAGAAAAAGATGAGAGGAAGAGAGAGGACAGACACATCTCCTCCGGATTTTCCTTACCCTCTCTTAGATCGTGCCGGGACGAAACGTATCATCTGTTTTTTTGCCCTTCTTTTCAACAAAGGCCTGCTTCACAAGACTGGCGTCAACCTGTGGCGGCAGGCTGCCGGTCGTCGCATACTGGTAGAGGATAGCAACCAGAATCCCGTAGAGTGCCGAGGCGAACACGCCAGTTAACACCAGAATAATGATGAAAACGGCAAAAAGACCGAAAAATATCATTGAATTGCCGGTGATGAGGGCGAGGAAGCAGCAGATCCCAACGAGTAAGGCGGGAATATAGAGAATACCAAATGAGAACCCGGCAACGGTCGTCTCACCCCAGGTCTTTTTAAAAATCCCCCATGACTCTCCGATAGATGAGAAGACACCGCCGGCATCCTCAAAGAGAATAACCGGAATGACAAAGAACGTGGCAAGAGCCCAGGCAGCGCCGGCCACTGCTGCGACAAGATACCCGATGATGCGTCCTGCTGGACTGTCCTGACTACGCAGCAGGCTCAGCAGAACGCCCACCGTCGCCGAAACAATGGCCCATGAGAAGAGAGCGCCGATCTTTGCTGTCGCAGCGCCTATTCCTTCGCCAAACCGGGGATGCTCACCCTGCAGGATCCGGGTCGCGTTGGCCACCACTCCTGCCTTGAAAACCGAGCTGATGAACGCGAGAATCAGATAGAAGGCAAAAAGCAGCAGAATCCAGAGCACCCATCCGGTCGTGGTCATAGTGTCCAGGTCGATTCCTTCCTGCTGGAAGACAAAGAGCACCGGGAAGAAGAAAACACCGAGCACAATAAGACTCAGAATCCCTGAAATCACCGGAAAGGCGAGCAGACCCCTATCCTGTCGCAATATTGAGAATGACTGTTTGAAATACGACCAGCCACGTGAAATTCGTCCTGTCATAGAAAAAAAGGCGCCTCCCAGACAGATAACGATAACGGTTTTATCGCAAAATCAGCGCCGGTTCAGCAAAATCTATTCATTTTGACAGAACAACAGCAATCAAACAGCTTCCGCTGGTTAAACAGTCGGAATATGAAAGCATGTCGCTCTAAATAAGACGCCTGATAAAAGAGGATGTTCTGCGATTCGTGCGGTATGAAAAAAAATGATTAGCCGAAGAGTGCACCAAGGCCAGCCATGCCGTCCTCTTCTGCCTCTTCTGCTGCCTCTTCTGCTGCCTCTGCCTCTTCTGCTGCTGCAGGTGCGGCTTCAGCTGCCGGTGCTGCTGCAACGGCAACCGGTGCTGCGGCGGCCTTGTTCATGGCCTCCTCAATATCCACACCGTCGAGTGCGGCAATAAGTGCCTTTACCCGTGAGTCGTCAACTGCGATACCTGCTGCTGCCAGAACGGCAGTGACAGCTTCCTCTGATACATCCTTCCCTGCTTTGTGGAGGATGAGTGCTGCGTAAATATACTCCATTTTATTTCACCTAGACAATTAATTTGCGTTATTTTCTGCAATTCCCTGAATTGCAAGTGTTTCCCTTTGTGCTCTGCCGATGATCATCTCAATAAGATCGCCCGTGTACACGGCTGCCTCAACACCAAGATTCCGTGCCTCTCCGGTAGCCTTTCCAATAATTGCCTCAATGGTTGTGGCAGTTGGAATGGCAGCGTTCACTGAGAGGTTGAATGCCTGTGCTGCTGCGGTTACAACGTTGTTGTAGTACGCGGTCTCATCGATTGCGAGCGTCGACTGTTCATAGAACGAGCCTGCGTAGAATGCGATCTGTAAGTCCAGACCGACATCGATCGTTTTGATATCAAGCTTAACGAGTACGTCAGCCTGTTTCTTATCGACCGTATCGCCGGCTTTGAGAAAGGTCTTCGTCTCACGGATGATGACCTTACCCTTCTCAATCGCTGACGGGATACCTGCCTGCTGCAGTTCTCCCACGATGGGGCCTGGCTTGAAGCTTGTCGGACCTTTTGAGATGACAACATCCTCAGGTACGACATCGCCGGGCTTAGCAAACATCTTGGTCTTCGTCTGTTCAAGACTCTTAAAGAGTTTAAACGGATTTTCATCTGCGAAGATCAGAGCGCTCTGCCCGTCAAGATAACCCTTCACACTCCCAATATCTCCACCAAGCTCGGTAAAAGCCTCGCGGATGAGCGTGTTACGGGTCATCTTGAGAACGACCCTTCCCCGGAGATCCCGGCGCATTTCCTGTAACTGCTTTGCAGGAATGCCATGTAGGTCAACAAGACCTACAAGTAACGAATTGTTAGAGAGTGTTTTTATCTCCTCAACTTCGTCAAGCTTCCACTGCGGCAGATTGTGGGTATAAAGCGCCATTAGATCAACCTCACGGATGGACCCATCGATGTCTTAACATACACCGACCTTAAATTCTGAACACCATTCTCGAGTGAAGATTCGACTTTTTTGAGCACCGCGTCGATATTCTCTGCAAGTTCTTCAGGCCCCATAGCGACAACACCGACCTTCACGTGGAAGGTAACCTTGTCCTTGGTTCTGAATTTTACTGACTTGCGGAGACGCTCGACTGTTGTGGTAATGTCCATTCCGGGTGGAACAGGCATTGGCATCTTACCGCGAGGACCAAGACGGGTACCAAGATATCTTCCGACGAGGGGCATTACTGCCGTCTCTGCCAGGAAAAACTGGTAACTTTCTGCCATCTTTCGTGCCTCACGTTTTTCGCCGCCAAGACGTTCGATCTCTTCTGGCCCGATGATGAGGTCAACACCTGCGTTCTTTGCCTGGGTGGTGATATCGCCTTTCCCCAGTACGACGATCTTTTGTGGTTCGCCTGTACCGTTGGGAAGAGCCATCGTCTCATCAATACGATTTTTTGGCTGCGCCATGTCAATATTACGCACATTCACAGAGATTTCAATACTCTCCGGGAATTTGCGCTCTGGCGCAGACTCAATGGCCGTTTTTACGGCTTCAATGATCTGGACCCTTTCAACCATTCGTTTCCTCCATAGTTTAGCGACCTCTCAACAAGATCTTCTATGGTTTTCATAGTCTATGCTTCGAGCTGACTGTCGTAATCGCCTGCGTCAATGAGGGAGAAGACCTCTTTCGGGTCTTTTCCTTCAACAGTGACACCCACACTCACACAGGTCCCGACGACCTCTTTGAGTGCGTTGCGAAGATCGTACGAAAGCATTCCGTCGATCTTCATCCGGGCAATACGGGCAGCAGCATCGATGGAAAGGTCTCCCACTTTGATGACATTGGGCTCTCCTGAGCCTTTTTCAATGCCAATCTCGCTCATAATAAGAGCGGTTGTGGGAGGGACACCGACACTAACAGTGAAGTTCTTCTTGTCGTCAACCTCGATCTTCACCGGTACTTGCATACCATTGAATTCAGAGGTTTTGCTGTTGATCTCGTCAACAACTGCCTTCACGTTAATGCCGAGCGGTCCCAACGCCGGCCCGATTGGGGGGCCTGCGGTTGCCTTTCCGCCGGGTACCAATACCTCGACTACTTCTCCCATTGGAAATCACCACGCCGTCAGTCTGTGCCAATACTTGCCACAGACATCATAGCTTGGGTCTGTACAGGTTGCCTTTCGTATCGTTTAAAGGTATCAACCAAGTGTGAAAATAAAAAAAATATACTGATGATGATTAGTCGTCACTTCGATTGTCGATCAACCGGACGTTATCGCCACGGACCGTGATCGGAATCGGCACCATACACTCATAGAGCTCGACGGTAATCTCTTCTTTTGAGATATCCACCCGTTTGACAACCGCTTTTTCACCCTTGAATGGTCCGGCAACAAGCTCGACAAATGCTCCCTCATCGATACCGGCGACGACAGGCTTTGGCTCAAGAAAATGCTGAACCTCTTCAATGCTTGATGAACCTTTAACGACGGCGCGCGCATGGGGAACAAGTTCACGAAGTTGCTCCATGCGGGCAATCTCATCCGGACTCTCTACGAGTACGTAGCCACGGAGTTCATCGGGAGAGATGATCGCAGTTACAGTAATTTCGCCGTGATCTTTGAGCACTTCGACGATGTTATCTGCTACTGTCCGCTCCTGTTTTGCCGTTGTCTTTATCGCGTAGATGTAATTTTCCTGTTCATCCATAATTTTAGGGTCTCTATACGGTGTACCGTATGAAAGGAATATCGATGGATATTATCCGCCGACAGACATTATTTCGTATATGATGAAACCTACCAGACCAATGATGGCAATACCAATCGCTGCTACGATCGCGATCTTCTGAAATTCATCACGGGTCGGTGTGCGTGCCAGTTTCAGCACGCGGATATATTTCTTGAAGAAATCTTCGTTGATTTTTAAATCCATAATCTGTTAACTCACTTCAGAAAGTCAATATCATACTCTTCCTGGAGCGCCTGGCGCCGTGCAACGTCATTTCTGCCGTAGATCTGTGGTGAACTGACACCGGTTACTACGAGCATCGTTCGCATCGTGCCCTGCATCTCCGGATCTACCTGGGCACCCCAGATAATCCGTGCTTCGGGGTCAATGCGGGAATAGACTTCCTGTACCACACCTTCTGCCTCGACCATAGTCATGTCAGGACCACCGATGACGTTCACGAGAGCGGCGTCGGCACCTGAAATGTCCACGTCAAGAAGTGGTGAGCGCAGTGCCTTCTTAACTGAGTCTGCTGCCTTGTCTTCACTGTCACTCTCTCCCATACCAATCATTGCCACGCCGCCGCGTTCCATGACGGTGCGCACATCAGCAAAGTCGAGGTTGATGAGACCGGGCATTGTGATCAGTTCCGTAATGCCCTTTACTGCCCGCATAAGTACCTCGTCAGAGACCTTAAAGGCTGCGTGCAGCGGAAGACGGGGTACGATTTCCAAGAGACGATCGTTCGGGACAACGATCACGGTGTCGGCCACTTCGCGGAGTTTTTCAAGGCCCGCTTCGGCATTTTCCATACGGATAGCGCCTTCAGCAGTAAATGGCAGGGTCACAATGGCAATCGTAAGAGCGCCTTCTTCATGTGCTGCCTGTGCGATGACTGGTGCTGAACCGGTTCCGGTACCGCCACCGAGACCGACAGTCAGAAAGACCATGTCGCTGCCAGCGATGGCTGCACGAATTTCTGTTTCCTGTTCGAGTGCCGCTTCTTCACCGACCTGTGGCAGGGATCCGGCACCAAGACCACGGGTCCGGGTCTTGCCGATAAGAATCCGCTGGTCTGCCTGCGTCCTAATCAGATGCTGAGCATCGGTATTCAGAGCAACAAGGCTTGCACCGTTGATGCCCTCTTCGAACATGCGTGAGACAGTATTTGAACCGCCGCCACCACAACCAACTACGGTGATTTTTGTCTGGAGCTCTTTTAGGATTTCCTCGAGAGCAGGGTCGTCCTGCATAGAGCCGACAATAAGTCCGTTCTCGGTTTCTTCCTGAGCCCGGGTAAGTGCTTCTTCAACAATCGATTTCATCATAGATATCTCTCCAGTCCAGGCACAGAAATTACCGTCGTCCCGGTCGCTGACACGTCAGCAGGAGTAATCTCCTTTCCGTCCACGGTAACCGAATGCCCTGCCGCCAGTTTTCCGAAAAGCGGACCCTTGGGAATTGCGAGCGCAACTGCCTTCCCGGGGTCAAACCGCTTCCGTCTGATCACCAGATCGTCGTTTCTGACGGCTACCGATGGATCACTAGTTATGATTTTCACGCAGAGCGATATTAAATCATGGATCATTTGTAATCTATACGGATCATAGGTAATAAAAACAGATGAATTGCTCCCCTGTGAATTTATGATAGTTGCAAGCGGCAGCCGGTCTGCCGTGCGTTCAACTGTTTCATGATCCATACGCAGGGCCATCTCCAGAAGATCTGATTGCAGGGTGAAACAAACCGGCAGTCCATGCCCTGTGAGATTGCCAATGGAGACAGATCCACCGGGACAGGTTTCCTCCGCCACAGCACGAACCTTCAGATAGGTCTCCCAGGAAAGATCACCGAGACCCGTGATTTCACCCTCACGTAACAGGGGAAGACCGAGTTCTGTTATGCATTCCATAAGATGGCGTATGACCTCCTTTGGCAGTGCCTTTTTGTCAATATATGCGGCGACAGCGCCGGTCTTTTCAGCCATCTGCCGGATCATAGCCAAATCCAGCTCGCCGGTTTCACGAGTGTGGGCAATATGCCCGAATGCTCCCCGGGAACCAAGAGCAATGGCCGTTTCACGCGCTGCATAATGATTTCCGCCAAAGCCAATGAAGGAGATCGTCTCGCCTGGTCCGGATGCTATTGCCTCCAGAATGGATGTGGCAACGGCGTTCCCGGCCTCATTATCAGTCCACTCTGTCTCAGTGCTGCCAATCTCGACAAAACAGGAGGGCGTCTGAAGGTCAGTGGGCCCGTGATGGGTCACTTCGTAGCTGACCCGGTAGCCCTCCGGGGCATGGACAGCAAGGCGCCGCAGGATTGCGTGCATCCAGGACGGGGCCGCCTGTGAAAGCATCTGAGGGGAGCCCCCAAGTGCCGCGTCACGATAATTGCCGGTGACATGAACCGTAAAAGCAGGAAACGGATTCTGGCTGGTGTGGCGTGAAATAAAAAGAATCAGATCAGCATCGCAGGCAGCGTCAAGCCCGTCTTCATGAATGAGCCGGCCGGGCACTTCATGAAAAAAGAGAGCGTGTCCTCCCCACTGAAACGGCCCGGCATCCTGCGCACCGGCAGAAAGCTTTCTTCTGAGATGGTCTTTGATGGTGAGGCCTGCCGGGTCGAGCACCGAGTATACCAGTGCAATCTTCATTATTTATTGCCTTCCTGCCGTACCTGTTGGTTTTTATTCCCTGATATGATCCTATTATGATCTTCTGAAAAACGTGCATGAAATGAATATTTCAGGCACTGTTTGATGAAAATGAGAATGGCATTTTCATGTTAAATAACAATCCCATTTTCCTCAACCACATCTGAAATAGTAATTTCACACATGTTTCTATCATAACCAATATGTCAACATAAACCTTACAACTTATACTATGGATTCATCAGAACAGATTGAACAGGCACTCAAAGAGTTTGGGATC
>CAZBGM010000047.1:0-4178 GCA_964491505.1 uncultured Methanomicrobiaceae archaeon
CCAGCAGACTGTGCATTTGACCCGAGGGACTACGGTGTCCCCTCATAATCTGTATAGAACGGATTAATATTTAATTTCCGTAATTTTTTTATTTGCTGATTTTCAGGGATTATCTTTTGTTGTCAAATTTTTCGGTCTAAATTCCTTTATGAAAATCCGATAACAGGCAATTAAGAGTGCAATAAAAACCGGGCCGAGAATGAATCCCATGACGCCCATGACGGCAATTCCGCCAAAAAATGCAATAAACATCAGCACTCCGTTTACTTTTGCCCTTTTCCCCATCAGTTTGGGACGGAGGTACCAGTCAGGAATTGCACAAAGGAGTGGCCAGCCAATAATGATCGTAAGGGTGAATGCATACCAATCCTGAAGGGCAAGGGCGTAGAGAGCTACAAACCCTATGATTATAACCGGTCCGAAGATGGGTATCAGAGCAAAAATACCTGAGAAGGTAGCCCAGAAAGCGACATGCCCGTAGCCGAGTACAGAATAGAACGGAATTGCCAGGAGAAAGACAATGAGGGCAATGAGGATATGGACATTGAAAAGAGCATAGAGCACATCAATAATGGATTTCCTGAAGATGTATAGAGTCTTTATCGGCGATGCCGGAATAGTTGAGATAATCTCCTGATAGAATTTATCCCCGAATATGAGGAGGAGAAAAAGCAACAGGAAGATGATCAAAATCTCGATAGCGATAAATCCAAACCTCGAGATGACGCCTAAGAGATAATGTGACGCTTCGGTCATAATTGCGCCGGTGATATCATCAAATATTGTCTCAGTCCCTTTTTCGATACCAGTAATCTCGATAATCCAGGTTGCTGTAGTGGTTGTGATCTCCCTGATATAACCGATATTGTCGTAGATGGTACGCACTGAGTAATAGAGCATCACTGAGAAGAGTGCGATGACTGAAGATGTGATTGCGAATGAAGAGAGAGATGGCCGAATAACTCGGCAAATTTTACGTTGTAAGGGCATCAAAACGATGGCAAGTACCAAAGCAACGATAACAGCATTGATGAGACCCCAGAATGCGACAACGGCGGTAAAAAGGATCGCTGTGATGAGAATGAGGGTCAGGCGGTCTGCCCCCCGGAGTCGAGTCATTAGTATTGAAATCAATGATTTATCTTTTAAAAAAGGTATCCTGTCGGCACTGTTTATGAAGTTTTAGGATGCCTCTGGTTTTTTCTCTTTATCGGTTGAAAGATACTCTATGGAGATGCCGGAAGATTCCTGGATAGTCACCATCTCAGTAAAGATGTCTGCCAAAGGGATTGCATCCCGGGATGAAGCTGTGAAGAGTGCAATCACACGCCTCGAACAGCAGATCCGTGCACGTGGTGAGGTTCCTTATTCTGTTGAAGTCCGGAGGATGCGACAGAATGATGAGGAGGATGACCCTTTGTTTGGACAAAACTGGTATACTTCTTAGTTGATAACTACCGGATAGAACGGAGTCCTGATAAACAGGTTAAAGATGTCCGGGAAAGATAATATCTTTCTATGGAACAGGTTGAAATTTTGCAGGGAGTGCCAGGAATGCTTCGTCCGTTCAAGGCATATCTGAAGGAAAAAGAAATTGGCACCGGGGATCAGGTCGTTTTTTACGGATGTCCCGGTACCTGCACCCCGTTTGTGGAACTTCTTTCGTGGGCAGTCCGTGACCTTGGCATTGTGCCGGTTTTTGTACCGTTTATTGATGAATCGAAGGCGCAGGTACTCACAGCAGTTGATGGTATTGGTATGCAGGCAATCGGGTCACCTGATACACTGGCACCAAAACTGCTGGTTATTATGGGTGGTCTTTCGATGCCAAATGTGCCACTGGATGCACCGGATGTTTTGACGGTAACCCAAAAGTACGACGCTCCAGTAATGGGTGTCAGTTTTATGGATATGTTCAGAAAGACCGGATGGCTTGATACTTTTGCTTTTGATCTGCTCATTGACGCGGCTATTGATCCGGTGACGATCTGGAAGGCCTGAGATTAAGAAAAAGAACAGTCCGTTTGCGAAGTGTGGGAATAATGAAATTCATTGTTCCCTGTAATCGTAGCGCAAAAGTATTTCTTTCAACAGAGTCTAAACCATTCATTTCATGCCTGTTTTTTTGAGTATTTTGATTGTTGAGCGGAGGCTTTGTATGTTTTGGATAATGCCCGTTCGCATTGCATGAATTATTGGCTATCCCAGCATAGAGATGGCATGCTATGGTTTGAGCGGCACTGCAACAATTCAGATGGGAGTTTTACCCTGCGATTTGTCTAATAGCATCGATTGTATACTCATTTGTCGTGTGGAGTAATCAACGAAGCAATGAAGAAATAAAAAAATGGGGTTAGAGATACGGATTGCGCAGACCCTTGTTAACACCAAAGGTTGCACGCTCTTCAATAGTCTTCTGGTTCTTGGTGATCTTCTCGTTTGCGAGTTTCTCAACAAGTCCAAGACCCGGTTTGACCTCTGCGATGTCTTTGACTTCGAAACATCCTGCTGCTGCTGCCTTTGACCAGATGTCGTCTCCTTTCTTCGTTCTCACAAAGACTGTAGACCATCCGTCGGGGCTCCCAACCGATCCGGTTGAGATATCAGCGAGGTTTGCAACGTAGTCGAGACAGACATGACAGCCAGGCTGTTCGTACTTGTGGGTGTACTTGAGCGGGATCTGTGAAACAGCGCCGCGCTCGGTGTAGACCGAGAACTTGCCCTTGCTAATGTCCATCTTTGAAACTGATTCCATCGCGGTTGAACAGTGATCCTCGACAATGGATTCAAGACCCATGTACGGGAAGTTCTCCATGCAGAAGATGCCCAGTGCCAATGCAATCTTTTCAGGTACTGACCTGAAAGCCATTGGGTAGAGCTGTAATTTACGCAGTGCCTGAATCTGGCATGGTGTACCGACGATACCAACTTTATCAAGACCATACGAACGGGTTGCCTCTTTGATAAGAGACATGTTCGGGCTGATAGTGTATTTGGTACCGCGTGCTGCAAGCAGTTCTTTTTTTGTGGTTGCAACAAGTGGTTCAGGTCTGAACGGATCTTCTCCCGGCCCTGCAATGATTGCACCGTCGATGATACCTTCATCAAGTGCAAATGCAAAGAGCTGGGTGACAATGCCGCCATCCTGCGAATATCTGCGAATATCTGCGTCTGCTGCGCGTGCGGAGCAGACAGCCTTGTAATTACCGAGTACCATCTCACTCACCTCCTTTTCCCATTGCAGCATCAATCGTTTCGGTGATCGCCTCAAAGTTATTGATCACATCGAAGTTGAAGAAGCTGCGTGGACATGACACGTAACAGGCACCACATTTGATGCACATGTCAAGGTTCACTGCCGGTTTGCCATATACCATCTCAATGGCACGAACGGGGCAGGCTCCTACACAGGTACCACATCCTATACACAGACCCTGATTGATCACATCATAAATGAGATCGCATCCACAGGCTTCCGTGCCTCTCTTTGCAAGTTCCATCAGCGGGGTTAAGTATGCGGTTGCAAGTGCCTTCTGTTCATCGTTACCCTGCAGAAGCAGGTACGCCATGACACAGAGGTTCTTGATCGATTCCTTGGATGGTGGGCATGCAGGGAGATAGATATCTACATCGATCAGATCTCCGATTGGAAGATATGACTCGTGCTGTGGCTGGTTCCACTGACCACCACGGGTGAAGCGAGTAATGTTTCCATATGCTGCACATGATCCAAAGGCAACGACAATCTTTGCTTTCTCCCTTGTTTCTTTTATTTCTCGGACGGCGCATTCATCTTGAATACAGACTGAACCTTCTACAAGTGCTACGTCCATCTCCGGAATGTGCCGAACATCGGCAAGAGTCAGACAGTAGACAAGGTCAACGTAGTCATCAAGAAGCTTGAAGAGCCCTTCGTAGGTATCTGTGAGTGACACGAGACACCCGGTACATCCGGACATGTGAACGTGTCCAACAGTAATTTTTGCCACAGGCATTTCCTCCTTTTTTTCTACCTTTTTTTCTACCTTTTTTTCAACCTTCATTTCTCCGGGTTTTTCAGCAGGTTTTTTGACCGAGGCAGCCGGAGCGGTTTTCACCGCTACCGGTTTCTCAGTCTCCTGCGATTTCCCCGTGAAGATTTTTGTGAGACGTGATAGTAGTCCCATAATCCACTCCTA
>CAZBGM010000047.1:4278-10740 GCA_964491505.1 uncultured Methanomicrobiaceae archaeon
TAGTAGTCCCATAATCCACTCCTACTTCAGCAAGTGCAAGTTGCACTGCCTTCGGAATGGCCAAATTCACTTTTTCAGTGACCCAGAATCCAAAGTCAAATGACTCGTTGTCCATCTGGGACAGTTCAGTGCTTTCCGGCTGGCAGCCAAAAATGACAAGTTCTGTTCTTTTGGCCAGTTCTTTCAGAGGTTCTTTAAATCCCTGCCACGAGTGTGGGTCAAGATACCGGTCACCAGTTGACTCGACAAGAACTTCCGGTGAAACTTTTGTAATCTGACCGGGTTCTCCACCATAGTCAAGGATATCGATGATAACCAATTTATGAACCGGCATCTCAGCCTCTGCCATGAGGGTAAAGAAGAAATACGGACCTGCAAGTCCCGCATCAAATACCTTGATACCTTCAGGGATGCTGAGTTTTTTCAGTTCTGCGATGACTGCAGGACCAAACCCGTCATCTGTATAGAGAGGGTTTCCTATCCCGACAATCATCTGTTCGGCGTACCAGTCAAGCATGAACTATAATCTCACTGAATAAGTTTCTGGGCCACTACCCTCTTGCTCTCGTCGACCACCATCATGTGGGTTGCACAGGATACACATGGGTCGTAGGCACGCACGATAACTTCAGCAAGCTGCCAGGGGGCACCTTCAAGTGCCCGGCTGACGGTTGGGAAGTTCCATGTTGTCGGGACGAGCAGCGAGTACCACTGTACACGGCCGTTTTTAACCTTTGCAAGGTGAACGTCTGTTCCACGTGGTGCTTCGTTTGAAGCCCATCCAAGTGAACCGTCACCCTGCGGAACTTCATCAACCATAACTGATCCGGAGCAGTCGAGTGCATCAAGTGCTTCAAGAGTCGCGTAGAAACAGTCCATATATTCCATCTGGCGGGCGATCTGGCAACCCATGGCACCCTTGCGGTCGAAGTTCTTATACATCGCAAGACGTGCACGGGGACCGGTCTCTACCGGCTGACCGTCATAGAGCGGGACAGCGGTGCAGGCTTCCATCTGTGGCCAAGCCATCTTGCCTGCCGCGGTGGTGCCGCCAATCGGGTAGTCAGGGTCTTCGAGAGTAATCTCTTCCTCTCCCATATACCAGTCCCAAGGCCGGACTTCAGTCCAGCGTTCGGGGTGCCACTGTGGGTCAGCGTCAAGGTTGGATGAACCATACAGCGTGTCGGTTGCCATATAACCCTGGTCGTGGAAACCGAATTTCTCGGTCTTCTCGACTTCCTTACCATTTGCGACTGATGCCATAGGGCGTGCATCCCAGTCCTTGAATAAACTGATCATGAACTCCATGTGTTCACGCATCAGGGGCAGACCCTCTTTTGCAAGGTCATAGACCTTTTGCTTGGCACGTGGGGAGATGTTTTTGTACATTCCGCCTACACGGGGATTTGACGGGTGAATAGGCTCACCGCCAACAATCTCTCCGATCGTCTGAGCCACTTCACGGATCTTCTGTAGCCTGAGTGCAATGCTGCGGACCGGCTCTTCACGAGAGAAGGGGTTGATGTGCGTGTCGGTGCCCGGGAAATACATGTCCGGGAGAGACAGAATGTTGTGCAGTGCGTGTGAATGAATTCGGTTAGAACACTGCAGAATTAATCTCAGGAGGTATGCGTCGTCTGTAATCTCAACGCCCAGTGAGCCCTCCATCGCTTCGCACCCTGCTAGGGTGTGCGCAATCGGACAGATACCACAAACACGTGAAGCAATCTTCGGTGCCTGTTCGTAGCTCTTTCCGATGGCGAGTTTTTCGATGCCCCTTACAGGTGTTAGGCTGAGCCAGTCACCACGTTCAATGACTCCAGCGTCATCGACTCTCATGGTGAGTTTGGTGTGGCCTTCATGTCTTGTGGTTGGGGAAACCTCTACAACTTTCGACAATATTATCGCCTCGATTTTGTATTTTTGTGTTCACTTAGCTATACATTAGAGAGTTTTTGTTATGCAACACACGTACCAAATGCATTAGTACGTTAAAAGATAGTTTGCACAGATGTCTTATTAATACCTACCTTATTTCTAACATTTGGGTAGATCGGCTGAAATCAGCCTTAAAAGTAGAATTGTGCCCAGATGGGCATTTTTTGGGTACGGGATCCAGCAAAATAGGGTATTATTCTGTTAGTGGATTCTCTTCAATCTCTACGCGAAGTTCACCAATCATGGCAATCCGTTCTGCATAGGCATCGTGCTGGTGAATACTTTCTTCGTTTGTCTGTCTGATGGTGACGAGTGTGTTACTTGGGAGGTGGGTAAAGTCTGTAAGCACTCTGCGTGCCATCTCGCGGACACAGTCTTCAACGAAGCGGGCATTTTTGTGTGCTGAAAAAACAACATGGCTTTCATCACCCCGTTTCAGAAGTTCATAGATCCGTGCACTCATGGAATCTTTGAGCAGATTGATAATTGCATCAAGATCTACGTGGTGTTCATCGTCTGTTTCAATGCAGAGATATCCTTTCCCACGCTGATTGTGAGTAGCCATAGGCACTTCATTAAAGAATGCGTTAATGGTCTCATTATCAACACCTAATCCTGAAAGTTTCGTATGAGCGATCTCTTTCATGATATTCTGGGCACAGGGGCAGGCAGTCATGCCAGTGACTTCAGCGCCGATGCTCTTTCGCACACTGGCGCCATCGTTTTCGCGTGTAGCCACAGCACTTGCCACGACCTTCACGACCTCATCACACTTTGTGTGTGAGAAAGGCGTTTCACGTTTGACCATATACAGACTCTTCATCTGCACTTCAGTCAGGTCTGCATATTCATGGTGATCAAGGAGTTTGCGGGCAACGATTGAACAGAGTTCTTCGATTCCTTTGACATCGCCGTCAATTGCCTGTTGTAGTACCTCGTCAATGACCTCAAAATTGCGCGACATATTCGCTCCTTTCAGGGTTGAAGGGAGATCAACAAAGACATCAAACTTTGAGATAAAGATTGTCGGCCGTTTTCCGGGTCGTGCGACTTCAACAAGTTTCATCACATTCTTGACCCCGACCCTTGTCAGATTAATTCTGACGTCTGGGGCCTTGGATTGTGTATCGGGAAGTTCCATTGTCAGTTTTCCTCTGTACCCTCATGGGAGGGTTACAAAATTCTGAAGTAGATTACGTTATTAGGTTGACTGATATAACTGTTGTGAAGAGTCCCTGATATGCATTAATGGGATTGCGTTAAGGTTTCTCTGGTGTTATGTTGTGATCGACCAGAACCTCTTTGCCTGTTTTATTCTACCGGTGCTGATCTTTTCTGCCCGGGTTCTGGATGTCTCTTTTGGGACATTATGAATTATCTTCATTTCACGCGGGATGAAATATCTGGCGCCTCTGGTTGGATTTTTTGAGATTAGTATCTGGCTTACGGCACAGACCCAGGTTTTTAAAGCGGGGAGTCCTACCTCTGTGTTTATCGCCTATGCGCTCGGGTTTGCCTTTGGAAATTATGTGGGTATTCTCATTGAAGAGAGGATGGCAATGGGCATCGCTGTGATCCGAATAATCACACATCATAATGCACAAAAGCTTATTGACCAGCTGAAATCATCCGGATTTCGGACAACAACAGTCAATGCAAAAGGACAGTATGGCCCGGTAAGCATTATTTATTCAGTGGTAAAGCGGAGGCAGATCTCTTCGGCGCTCCAGATGGTACAGGATCATAATCCAACGGCTTTTCACACGATAGAGGATGTAAGGAAGGCAAGTAATTTTTCTGGAGGAGAGGAAAGGAAGCGGCCGAAACGGGGCGTGTCACGTTTTTCAAGAAAAGCAAAGTGACAGAGTCTCTTTCTCTGTCCGCGCGATAAATTTTAATTTCAGAGTTAATACTGCATCAGGTGTGTCGTAGCTGAAAGCAGTTTTTCTATTTCAACAGGATTGAGAATAATTTCTTCGTTTTTCGTGTGAATCCGAAGTCCTTCACCGCCGCAGACACCAAGGACGGTGGCTCCGTGTGATTCGGCCACTTCTTTATTTTCAAAGGTTAGCAGGAATCTTCCGTATGACTCTGAGAAGAGGGCAACGAGTGCGTCACCCTCAAGTGTAATCTCTGCGTTGGGTGAGAAATGAGCAAGTGCCGCTAGTAGCCCTCCGTGGGAGATGTCAGTAGCTGCACGGACGGCATCGGAGTTTACCAGATCTCGAACTTTATCAAGGACTGCCGGGTCTGCGATATGTGGTGCGTCTCCACCACAATTGGTTACAGAGTCGAGGATGCTGCCTCCGAATGCTGTGGTTGCCTTGCCGAGAATTGCAAGGATATTTCCTTCTTCCGGCGACACAAAAGCCCGAAGGGCACCTTTGCCTGCCATGCCAATCGAGGGGGTGGGTATGATGCTGGTTCCGAATTCGTCAGATTCATTGTAGAGAGAAACATTGCCGCCGACTACCGGGACATTGAGCATCCGGCACATATCTCCCATACCCCGAACGGATTCACTGATCTGCCAGAATATTTCTGGATGCACGGGGCTTGCAAAGTTGAGGCAGTTAACCACACAGAGTGGTTTTGCCCCGTAACAGGCAAGGTTTGCAGCATTTTCCCAGACTGCGTTTGCAGCTCCGTCATATGGGAGAAGGGCAATCTGCCTAGGGCTACATCCACACGAAAGATAGAGACCTGTGCCATCGAGACGAAGAACGCCACATCCACTCTTTGTTGAGACTGTCCTTAGCTGCACGTCATGATCATACTGGCGTGAGACCCAATCTTTGTGGGCTATGTTAGGATGAGAGAGAACTTTTTCTGCAAGATTTTTCAGGGATTCTTGCGGTGGAACAAAAGGCTTCTCGTGATTGTACGGCTGCTTTTCCCAGTTTTCACACGGTGCACCGCCTACCAGAAGATCAATCGGAAGATCACAAACTGTCTCATCGTTGAAGGTTACCAGATACTTTCGTTCTTCGGTAATTGCACCAATATCACTCCACTTCAGGTCGAATTTTTCAATAATCGCAGTGAGTGTTGGAACGTCCTCAGGTGCCACTTCCATGAGCATGCGTTCCTGAGATTCTGCAAGCATCACTTCGATGGCACTCATGCCAGTCTCCCGAAGGTGTACCTTTTCGGCTTCAATGTGTGCCCCAAAGGTACTGGACATCTCGGAGGATGCCCCTGCGAGTCCTGCGGCGCCGAGGTCACGACAGGATGTTACTTTCCCAGTCGCCGCAAGTTCAAGCGTTGCCTCTATCAGGAGTTTTTCTGTATAGGGATCGCCTACCTGAACGGCCGGTCGATCTTCTGCCTCAGAATCTTCAGAAAGATCGCGCGAGGCAAATGCTGCACCGCCGAGTCCATCTCTGCCAGTCGAAGACCCATAAAGAATCAGTCGGTTGCCGGGCTTTTTGACCCTTGCTGTAAGATATGTTTCTGGGTCAACGATACCTACACAGACAACATTTACGAGAGGATTGCCGCTGTACCCTTCGTCAAAGGTCAGTTCGCCCCGAACCACCGGAACCCCGATGCAGTTGCCATAGTCGCCGATGCCCTGCACCACGTGCTCAAAGAGGTAACGGTTTTTCTCACTCTCCAGGTTGCCGAAGTAGAGTGGGTCCATCAGCGCAATTGGGCGGGCACCCATGGAGATAATATCCCGGACAATGCCCCCTACGCCCGTTGCTGCCCCGTCAAATGGATCGACATAGCTCGGGTGGTTGTGGCTTTCCATGCCAATAGCAAGAGCTACTTTATCAGAAAAGTGAACAATGGCGGCATCATCACCCGGTCCCAACAGGACATTGTCTCCGGTGGTGGGAAGGGTTTTGAGAAGTTCTTTTGTTGAGCGGTAACTGCAGTGTTCACTCCAGAGGTTTTCGAAACAGGCAACCTCTAAGGGAGTAAGCGAACGGTTTAGCAGTGATTCCAGATAGGCAAGGTCTCTGGCGGTGAGCATGATTAATTTATTATGGGTTTGGGGTGGTGATAAGGATGGCTAAAGCAAAATCATCAGGTACTACCATTATTGCCTTTTGGCCCGATATATACAGACATGACAAACTCCTATGAAGCACTCCTCAAAAGTGCTTATAGCAATATTACCGAACCCTCCGGAGACGATGGGCGGTTTCAGGTACCAAAGTCGAGGGTCTTTGTTGAGGGTAAGACCACAGTTCTGGAAAATTTCACTGAGATCGTGTCTACTCTGCGCCGTGAACCTGATCAGGTGATGAAGTTCATGATGGGTGAACTCGGAACTTCAGGAAAGATTGAAGGCACGCGTGCGGTCTTTAACGGGAAGTTCGAGAAACAGTTTATTGCAGACATCATCGAGAAATATACGACTGACTACGTGATCTGTTCCGAGTGCGGAAAGCCTGACACTCAACTGGTGAAAGATGGTCGGGTAACGCTTCTTCGCTGTGATGCCTGTGGTGGGCACCGGCCAATCAGGAAACGGCGTGTCAAGGCAGAGAAACCTCCGGCTCTTGAAGAAGGAAA
>CAZBGM010000048.1:0-4215 GCA_964491505.1 uncultured Methanomicrobiaceae archaeon
CAATCAGGAAACGGCGTGTCAAGGCAGAGAAACCTCCGGCTCTTGAAGAAGGAAAGGAGTATGATGTTACGATTCAGGCGATCTCGCGTCGTGGTGATGGTGTAGCAAAGATTGACAAATACACGATTTATGTACCAAAGGTTCAGAAAGGTATGCAGGTCAAGATCAAGATCACGCGCATCTCAGGATCCATTGGATTCTGCACAGTGGTCTGAAGTAGAACCCTACTGAAATCTCAGAAAATCTATTTTTTTAAAAAAGCGGATGAAACAATAGTTTCAGGAGCTGTTTAATGAAAATGAGATTGTCATTTTCATGGGAAGTCAGGATGAATATCCTGAAAATATTTTTATATTGAATTTTCTGCTAAATTTATGCTGCTCTGATAGCGGTAACCATCTCTTCACACACTTTTGAGATATTGGTTGCTGCCCTTTTGATAGCCTCAATGGGGTCTGCTTTCTTGTTGGTTGTTACCAGCAATTCAGGTGCAGTGAAGGTGAATGTGCTGGAATAGGTTGCCACATCGACCTTTGGGTCTTTGAGTAGTTCATCAGTAATAGCGTTCATAAACGTGTGAGTCTCGGTAGGAAAGCTGATGCGTGCTTTGCCTTCCTCAAGTTCCAGAATTTTGATCTCCATAGGTACCTCATTATATCCACTGCATGGGGGTATAAAAATATTGGTGGTGCCACTAATAAATCGAGACCCTGCCTGTGGTATGTGGAAGATTAGCAGATCTCAAAAGTTTCCCCGTCTGTTCCAAGATGATCCCAGTCCAGCGGTACTTTGTGGCTACAATGTACACACCGGTAATCCTTTGCATGAAGCCTTGTCGCCAACGCACATGCATCATTATAGTTCATGTGTTTGCCGATGTGTATGCCGGGGGGCATCAGGGCATCAACAAAGAGAAGGTCCGGATTTTCCATCGCTTCCAGGGTTCTTTGAGGAATATCTGCACAGGTGTCTGCAGTATGTACTATCTTTTTTCCACAACATTCGATTACAATGCCGGTTGTGTAAGTAGGTGGATGAAGAACCTCGACAAGGGTTATTTTCAGACCGAAGAGTTCAAACTGTTCGTATGGCTGTATTGGATGAGCTTCGATAGGGAGAAACTGGAATTGTTTTGTGAGGTAATCCAGTACTTCCGGAGCACCATACACTGGAGGAAATCGCTGGACCCGGTAAAAATCGTTATATCCCGCAAAATGATCATAGTGCCCGTGTGTCCAGATCACCGCATCAATGTGCGGCGACCCGGCGGCAAGGAGCTGGTGGCGCAGGTCCGGCGAGGTGTCGATAAGAAGATGTTTTCCTTCATGTTCGACAAGAATTGACGTTCTGAGGCGTTCAATTCCTGCTTTTATTGCTGCCGTGCAGACGGGGCAGTCGCACCCGACCCGGGGAGTGCCCACAGTATCTCCGGTGCCAAGCAAGGTAATCTTCATGAATGAATGGTCTTTGATCCGCCGTTAAACCGGATCTGGTTTCGTTCCTCTACCTTTGCCATACCAATGGTGACATCCTCTTCTGTGATTTTATCGTCGTCACGCATCAGTGCAGAAATGATCGATTCTTTGACAAGGATACGCAGATCCGCCCCGGAAAACCCTTCTGTTGCCTCGGCAAGTATTCTGAAGTTGATATTACAGTCAAGGCGGGATGTTATCTTGTGCAGAATCTTCTCACGCATGTCAGTGTCTGGAAGGTTGAATGGGACAATCTCGTCAAAACGTCGCCACGCTGCTTCGTCGAGAACCTGCGGGTGATTCGTCGCCCCAATCAATAACACACTGTTCTTTACAAAACTCACGGTGTCGATATTTTTGAGAATCATGTTGACTGCCCGCTTCATTGCTGCATTATCATCAGTGATTCTGCTCTTTGCCACATAGTCAAACTCATCGATGAAGAGAATGCAGGGGGCGACTTCCCGGGCGAGTTCGAAGATCCGGTCGATGTTCTTGGCAGTCTCACCCAGATACTGTGACGTGATCATCGCAAGACGGACTTCGAGCATAGGCATACCAAGAGCGCGGGACATCGCAAGGGCAAGTGAGGTCTTACCGGTTCCTGGGGGGCCCACAAACAGAATTTTGCCGAATTCATAGATCTGCCGTTCTCTCAGAAACGAGAGGTGTTCCTTTGCGACGCGAATCTTTTGAATCATCTCCTCCTGCTGGGGGGTGCAGACGAGATTGTCTATAGTAAACTCGATCTCTTCGGGTGCATATATAATTGTGAGATCCCGGGCGGTCTGCATCTCTTCATTGTCTTTGAGCACGTCCTCGACTTTCCCTCTGATGTACTCACGGGTCTCAACCCAGCTAGGGTTATTTTTTTTAGCAGTTTCGTAGCTGAGACCATCCCATCCTTTCTTGTCAGCAAATTCCTTGTCAGCAAATCGTGAAAGTGCCGGGTTTGATCGGATATTATCTGTTCCGCCGTGGGTTGCATACCATTTCAGTGCGGGAATAAATGCCTGTAAATGGAAACGCTGGCCGAAATCCTCATACTGGACAAAGGGATTTTTGCCGATAATAGCATGCGCTCCCTCAATGTTTGCCTCTTCTTTAAGAAATGGCTCGCTTATTGCCGGGATCTCTTCGATTGATCCGTCCTGTGCTGCCGCGAAGAGCGAACGGATACGGGGCGGGATATCGTCAACCCGTAGTGTTGTATCCTGCCGAAGTGCTTCTGCGGTGAGAAGAATCTCAAAGATTGCTTTCTCTGATTCCAGTTTGCCAATATCTCCCATAGATTATAACATATTATTTTACTGCCAGAGCAGGTTAAGTATACCGTCTGTGTCACTGTGTTGTTACGATACAACCATCAGCTGTTACAATCATGGTGTGTTCTGCCTGTGAGATGAAACTGCCCGGTTCGTCATGAAGGACCGGGTATCCGTGGATGATGCCTGCTTTTTTCATCTGGGCAAGGGCGAGGTCGGTTTTATTGGGGGTGAGCCAGCGGCGTGCAAAGGGGAGACTCCGGCGGTCACGAATCTCGGCAAGTATCTTCTTTGCTGACGGGAGGCGCACTGGTTTTACGGCAATCTGGCTGTAAATCTCTGTCCGCGGGCCATCGTGAACTATACCCGTGCCGGTGCTTGCAAATGGCTCGATGGCAAAGACCATACCTTCCTCGAGAACATGACCGCCTTCGTGAGCAATATTGAAGATGCTTGGTGGTCCGTGAAGCTGATATTGTGAGAGACCATGACCGGTGAGGTTTTGCACCGGGAGAAAGCCCCGTGAGGTGATCTCTTCCTGAATGATGGCGCTGAGTTCTCCGGTAACTGTGCCGGGTTTTACTGCTTTAATGGCACTGTTAAGAGCTTCGCGCGTGGCCTCTACTAGTTTACCATGGTCGCCGAGATCAGCGGTCTGCGCCGTGTCTGCGACGTAACCGTCGATGTGCACGCCAAGATCGACCTTGATGAGATCTCCTTCTGAGAAGGTGCGCGTATCTCCGGGACGCGCGGTGTCGTGGGCGGCTTCGTGGTTGAATGAGATATTCAGGGGGAACGCAATCTGTCCTCCTTCCGCGAGGATTTTTGCTTCGATGGTGTCCACAAGTTCAAGTACCCGTGCACCCTCTTTTACCATTGCTGCCGCCTCTTCACGGCAGGTTCTGGCGAGTTTTCCTGCCTCCAAATAGCAGGTCATTGCGTGGTCTTCAAGTATCATATGCAGAGTTCCTCCTTACAATTGGTAAGCAGTCTACATCTCTCTTCTGTCACCACTGCGAGATCCTCGAGGCGCACGCCGCCGATGTCCCGGTAATAGAGTCCAGGTTCGATGGTGACAACGTTTCCCGGTGCAAGCAGACCGCCGGAAGGTGAGAGTGACGGTCCTTCGTGGATGGCTAGACCCACACCGTGCCCGAGACTGTGTGTGAATCCTTCTTCTCCGGTGGGATGACCGGCATCTTCAAAGAATGAGACGACGGCGTTGTGAATCTCCTGTCCGGTGATGCCGGGACGAAGCATTGCAGTGCCCAGTTGCTGTGCTTCCTGCACAAGAGCATAGAGGTCTTTGATCTCTCTGGAAGGTGTTCCCCGGCAGACGGTCCGGGACATGTCTGCATAATAACCGGTTGTTGTATCATGAGGGAAGATGTCCATAAGAATTGGTTCGTTAAGTAGCAGGGGTCCGCTGCCGAGGCAGTGTGGCATTCCCGTCTCTTTGCCGCATGAGACAATTG
>CAZBGM010000048.1:4315-10705 GCA_964491505.1 uncultured Methanomicrobiaceae archaeon
GGTCCGCTGCCGAGGCAGTGTGGCATTCCCGTCTCTTTGCCGCATGAGACAATTGTTTCTTCGGCCCGGCACCCCTGCGTTAAGAGATCACATTCGATCTGCCGTCGCAGATACTCTGAGGTGAGTGGTTCTTCGCCGAGATAGAATTCTGTGCCTCGTGCTGTTGCTGTCTGAATCGTCTCCACTGCACGGTAAAATGCCTTCTCTGTACATCGCTGTACGCTTTCAATTGCATCAATTTCCTGCTTCGTTTTACGTTCTCTGATGGTGCTGAGTGTTCCACTGTCAATATGAACTGCAACGTGTTCTTCAAGATCACGTGCCAAGCCAAGTGGAAACGTTGACGAAACAAGGAGATTACCTTTTACCTGTGTCGCAATCATCTCAGCAAGGGCTTTGCGTGGGTCCTTTCTCTGTTCAAGGATGTGAAAAAAACCAGCCTCGCCACGGGTCATGACCTCACATTTGGTCTCGGCACAGGCCCGGTCGTATTCCATCTGTGGGACGATCAGCAGAGGTGCTTCGTCGGGTCGTTTGATACAGACAAGAGGGTCTGATCCCGAAAATCCTGTGAGGTAACGCATGTCCGGACTGTTTGGTGGGGCGTAGCAGACATATGCCGCGGCGTTGCTCTTTTGTATCGCGTCGTCAAGTTGTGAAAAAGTATGCATGATTCTGTTCTCCTGTAGTGGTTGAGTGGGCGAATATCAATAATTATTGTCTATTCTTTCTTTGTTGTTACACTGGAAACCACAAGTACTTTTATCCAGAAAGGAAAGTATGCATAATGGATAATGCAAAGGAGCAGCTTTTCAGAATGAAGTTCATCAAACTCGCGGTGATACTGAATTTATTCATCCTTCTGCTGGCGTTTTCTGCTCTGGCATTTGTTGGAGTTATTCCATTCTACAGCGTGCCGATAGGAATTATCTCCCTTGTAGGCGCCATTGCACTGAGTTTGTATTTCAGGACAGCCTATCGCAAAGATAAAGAATGGCTTATGGCCCAAGATTAGAAAGGAGGTGTGTGATGTGGTGCTGCAGAAACTTGAACGTGAAGTTGAGCTGTTAGAACGACATATGGATGTCCTTCTTGCGGTAAAAGAGCATCAGCCCATTGGCATTGATAAGCTGGCGAAATCACTGGATTTACCTCGGAACAACATCAGAACATCGCTCCATGTGCTGGAGAATAATGGATTTATTGTTCCCACGAAACCCGGCGCTGTAATTCAGTCTCTTGGTGAGGTGGAAGTTATCGCGCTTGAGGAGAAGATTGATGAAATTATTTCCCGGATTGCTGCTATCCGGGATGAGAAATTTCACAATGTTTATGAGTCCCAACGCTCTATCTTATAGGGCACAACTGATGCCTCCATAACTCAGTTGGTAGAGTGTCTGGCTGTTAACCAGAATGTCACAGGTTCGAGTCCTGTTGGGGGCGTTACGACCTAGGGTCAGAATCCCTACGTTATTTTTATATACTGTCCTCGTTGACCTTTGTTTTAATGACTCAAACAGCACCCCGGCGCAGCGATGCCAAATTTCACAAAATCAAGAGTGAATACGCTACACATTCAATAAATCGTGGGCTAAAACGTGGTCAGATAAATGAGGATGATGTCAACCTCCTCTATGAGTTTATTGCTGAACACAAATCTTGTGCCAACATCTCCCCGGCCCGTGTCAACAAACTGATCTATCACCTGGTCGCATGGCGGAAATACATCGGTCCCTTTCGTGAGAACACCGTCGTCAACCTCTATCAGGGTATCGACAGCCTCAAATCTGCCACCAATGAGCGAGGTCGCCCATACAAACAAAATACCCTCTATGATTTTGTTGCCATTCTCAAACTTTTCTACACCTGGATGATAGAAAGTGACTACACTGATATCAACGAGAGAAAACTCAAAAAGATCAAACCACCATCACAAGAGACCATGACCAAAGAGGCGAACGACATCCTCTCCAAAGAAGAAGTCGCCGCTATGATACGGTGCTGCCAGAACAGCCGGGACCGGGCGATTATCACCATGCTCTATGAAGGTGGCTTTCGCATCGGAGAACTGGGGACACTCGTCTGGAATGATGTGAAATTCGATAAGTACGGCGTTGTCGTCAATGTCAATTTCAAAACCGGCAAACCGCGATATATCCGCCTCATCATGGCGACAGAACATATCTCCAGATGGAAAGATGATTATCCGTTCACCCCGGAACCTGACGCACTTGTATTTCTCACCCAGCAGCGAAATCCGCTGAATCATCCTGCTATAAACAGTCAAATCCAAAAGATTGCTGGCCGTGCCGGCATCACCAAACATGTCACCCCTCACATCTTCCGGCATACCCGTATCACCCACCTCATTCAGGACGGCGTCAATGAAAGCGTCATCAAACTCATGATGTGGGGCACCCTCACTACTAACATGTTCCAGACCTATGCTCACCTCACCGGTGGTGACATCGACAGGGCCATGCTGAATAATTATGGCATCACCACCCAAGAAGATGAAGAGCAGAACGCGGTCTCACTTGAACCCCGCCAGTGTCCCAACTGTCACTACGTCAACGGACCGGTTGCCACCTATTGCAGCCACTGCGGGCAGAGCCTCACGACAGAGGCACAGGAGACGATTCAGACACTGGTCCAGGACCTCATCGACCACCCGGAGATCCTCAGAGAGGTTCTCGAAAAACGGGTACAGGAGAAGCGGGGAAGCCAGAACCATGCGCCCCCTCTTCTCTCGACATAACTCAAACCCCTTTTTATCGCTGAAATCTCCATTATCACCTCTAAATCCTGTTTTTCTGCTCTAAAGGGTTCACTCCCAAATTACCTATCATTTTCATTTAAGTAACCCTGTTTTCCACGTTAAAATAGGAATTACGGCCTATAAATTCATGAAATTTGTGTTTCTGCCTGATCGGTATCTTTATCGACACCATCGGGAACCCTCAACTGTGTGTCAGGTGAAGACCTGCACAGAAATTCAAACGAGGTAACGAATGAACAGAAAAACAGACCACGGGCCCCGGCCAGTAACCAAGGCGGAACTCCGGGCGCTCTATCAGACCAATCCACTCTGTGATGAAGATGTCACAGCAGCGATGGTTCGGCACAACGTGTGGTATCTCGTCAGCAATGAGGTGAACGCATGAGAAGCACAAAAACAACAAGCGGCAGCCCCCCGACTCAAACAGCAAATAAGAGAATGGAGACTACCAACAGTATTTCTACCGGCAAAAATAAAGCCCTTCGTACTGTTGCAGTCCTTCTGAGCCGCTTTGACATCAACCTTCCTGGAGGATATGGATATGTCAGTTCTTGAAGACTGTTCCGTATCCATCCGCGACCAGTCACTCCTGCACTTTTCTCTGACTGAGGAGCGAAATGGCCTTTTGACACAGATGAAAGAGATCGAGACCACTGTAGCCGGTGCTGTCGATGACGAATACGCAGCGACAAAGGACCGGTCCCTTTCCAACGCCGACAAACGCCGGCAGGAGACGGCCCGTCGCTGTCTGGAGGATTCTTCCTACGCTGCAATGAACGAGCGTACTGAGGAGATCCGGCGTGAAGGCGTGAAGATTGCCATCAATATCAGCTACCTGAAACGGTGCTATCAGAACAATCTTGTTCGTCTGCGTTGTTCGGACCAGCCGGAGATATTCCGGGAATTATTCGGAGCTCAGGAGGCATAGATGGAACTTTTACAGGACTGTTACCCTCTACCGAAGGTTTTCTTCGGCTGCGTCCTTACCGAGACCGAGGACCGCATTTTCATGGACCACCTGAAGATGCTGATAAAAGATGAGGATGCATTATGTCGTGATGAGACGGGCCGATGGATTGGCCTCCTGCTGAAGCAGGGCGTGAACCGGTCCATTGTGATGAACGCTGATTTGGAAGAGGATGAGCTGACTGTCTATTCCTTCCCGATACCCTACACCCGGTATGGCAGCGTCATGATTGAGGCGGAGACCGGCACACTGCTGCACCTTATCACCTCGCTCCGGTCTGAGACCGACCGCTGCCGCCGGCACCGTTTCTTTCAGCAGATTCTCAGTGTGATGGAAGGTGCCTGGAAACGGGCCTCTGCCATGAACGGTCATGAGACGGGGATGAGCCGATGAGACTGCATCTGGAAGATCTTATCCGGCTGTTCCTGACTGAGCGGGATTCTCTTTCAACGAGTGAACTTGCTGGCATCTGTGGTGTCTCTGACCGGCACGTCCGCAGGGAGATCCAGAAGATGCCTGATGTGCAGCCGGAACGGTCCGGAAGAACGGTGCGGTATTCGCTTCTGATAACTGAGGTTTCTTTTCCGCCACGGCCTTCTTCTCCGGCAGCTACTACAGCAGCACCGTCTGGGTCTCAGGAGGGTTCCGGCACAGAAAGCCATCAGAACGCTGGAAAAGAGGGGCTTGCGCCGCCCGTTGGGGGTAGTAAACACCGGACCTCTGATCCGGTCCTCACCCCCTATTCAGCGGCAGAATACGCTTCGATTGACGATTCACTACCCATAAGCACTGGTAGATCGGCACTTTCGGGGCCGTTATGTGGTGCATCTGACAAACCGGCGGCACATGTGGCCCCGATTGTTCATGGTTCATGTCCGCTATCCGGCGTGACGATGGAGCATGATACGATCCGGTATCTGGTACGTGATCCGAAGTTTCGCCGGGCCCTGTTTGCGATGGCAGAACAGTGTGGCTGGAAGATCCGAAAGTCGAGAAATGGGATCTATGTCTATGCCCACCATATTACGTTCTTTACCGGCAAGGCCACGACCGCGGTCTATTCAGATGAACCGACCCTGTTACGTCCCTATGCGGACCGGCTTACCGAAGCGTTCGGGCCGGATTCGGATGCCGGCCTGATTGCTGCTTATCTTCGGGAGGAGGAACCATCGCATGTGATCTACGATGAGTGGACGACGGTTGTCGATGACCCGGCCATGTTGCAGAGCATTCTCAAGGCCATTGCTCCGCTCGTACGGGCTGATGGCACCTATCGCCGGTCCGGTCCGGACCTTCAGACACCGGGCCTTAAGATCTATGCCCGTGACGGCATGATGCGTATCGAGACGATTGCAACCAATCAGCTTCAGCGGGAAGCGGCCTATCGTTTTCATGATGAACTGCACCGGGTGCTGCGTCAGGTTCCGACCGACTCGCCGGCGCTGTTACGCCTGATCACCCGCTGGTATAATGGCGGGAATATCTGTGCCGGTATGGACTGTCTGCTGGAGAGCCTGAAAAAGCTGGACGGTCTGCATTCTGAGGAGATTATGATTCTGATGCAGAAGCACCTGGCCCTCTCTGCTGAGGCGTCGGCGGTGTTTCTGGCCGCGTATGGCCTGTGGGCATCGAAGAATTTCCGGGCTGCGGTGCGTCCGGATCAGATTACTCAGGTGCTTTCTGCTGAGGGCATTACTCTGACGGGCCGTGATCTGGATGAGGCGGTGAAACAGCTCTGCACGGCTGGTCTCTGCCGGTCTGATGAACGGTATGCCATCTGCTTTTCACGGGCGGGCACCCGTTTTGGCCGGGAACTTCTGAACCTGATGCCGGGGGTGATGGCATGAGCAAACGGGAGATTTTTCTGGTGCTGGAGAAGGTTTTTGAGGATACAGCGGAGCCGGAAACGCCCCTGCCCCGTATTACCGGGTTGCAGTATGCGTTTCTGCAGATGATAGCCCGTAATCCGGGAATCTGTACCAACCGGGCCGGTAAGATTCTTGGCAGGGAGCATAGTTCGTCGTATAACACGGTGAAGGCCCTAGTCAGAATGAAGCTGGTGTACCGGCTGGAAAATCCGCTTCTGTCTTCTTCGATGGGCATTCCTCTCTTTGTCACACCCACCGGGGAGCATCTGCTGAAAATACTTCTGGAGGCGGGCCTGTGACCAACGCGGTTCAGATCATGTATCGCCGGGAACTCTCGTTTCTAACGAAATGCGATGACGAGGATGAGCTTGCTGCGGCGCTTGATGTCTATAGGCAGTGGGAACAGATGGGGTTGCTCCTGGTCTCTGAGGCAAAGCGGCGGAAGCGTGAGTGTGCTATCAACCGCCTGACAGCCCGGCTGAGAGTCATGACGGGGCGGTGAGAACGGTGGAGCGAATGTATAAGGCGAACCCAAAAGCCCAGCAGCTCTTTGCTATCGGCCGGTTAAAGGGCACGACCCCGTTTTATTTTAACGAGGTGACGGATTGCGTAGACCATCAGATGAAACTGAAACGTCTGGTGACTACCGGCTGGGTTCATTCAAAGAGGAATCGTGGTGAGGGACCGCTTTGCTACCGGATTAAACGGGAGGCATACCGGCGGGTGATGGCGCTGTTTGCGGATGAGATTGCTGAGATGGAAGAGGAGGAAAAAAC
>CAZBGM010000049.1:0-2027 GCA_964491505.1 uncultured Methanomicrobiaceae archaeon
CGGTACTTTCAACGCCACTTAACAGCCAGAGACCGTCAGCAATGCGCTTTGTTCCTGTTGTGGAGTGTGTGGTGGAATAACTGTTTAAGACTGCACTTGGATCGTTGATCAGGACGTTGTTGTTTCGGATACGTTTCCGACGGCACAGCGCAGCCGGATGACAGAAAAAATCAGGTGGTGCTCTCTTGGATTCTGAGAGGAAAGCGGAAAGGGCAGCTAGACCACCGGTGTGATCATAATGGCCATGGGATAAAACGACGGTATCAATTGCTTCGACCGGCGCACCGATTATCCGGGCATTGCTGAGAAACCGCCCAGACTGACCGGTATCAAAGAGTATTGTCCGTCCGTCTGTCTCGATAAGCATGGAGAATCCGTGCTCTCCTGTGAGGGTTGTACCACAGCGGACGCAGTTGTCGGTAAGGACTGTTAGTTTCATTTGTTTATTTCACTGGTATCATGTTGGAATTTCAGGAACTTTGTTGTTCCTGTATTTTTGGCATGCGGTGTGGATGTACTATCACTATCTATGCAGGCCGGCAAGTGTTTATGTAATGCAGCATCTTCTCCAGCCTCTCTGGTATTGGATTTGTGCTGGGATTATATCGGTATTTTTTGTTTTAGCCCTCGCTTTTCTGGCCGCCTTTGGTACCCCGTCGGTGCTGGCGAAGAACGTGCTTGCCGGTGCTGATATCTTTTTCTGGGTCTATGGTTATATCTGGATAACCGGGACAGTGTGTGTGTGTCTGCAATATTTTTGTCCCGAAAAAGGAGAACAATAGAATGAAAACAATATATCCTGCTGAATATGTACAGGGTCTTCTGGATGCGATTCGTGAACGCTGGGAGGTCATTGATGACCGGGAACTCTGGGAGGCGGTGCACCGGGACTGTGTTGCCGATCTCTGTCAGGAAAACTGTGCAGCGCGTTCATATCTGGCAGCGGCGCTGCGTGAGCGTGAAGCCTTTGAATGGCAACGGGATCTATCTGGTCCGGGGCAATTTTCCCGGATAATTGGGCCAGAAAGTCTTGTCAATGAAGGAAGGGGGGAAGAGACAGAATACATATTGACAGATCAATCAATGCATCCTGAGCAACCATCAGTTACCATTCTTCCTGGACAGGTCACAATACATTACTATCGTGTCACCTATTTTAGCACCGAACAGGTTGAGTCCGTGTTTGACCAGTGTTCTCCTGGAAGTTACTCATTTGAACGTAGGCAGGAAGTTGTTGGGAAGAAGGTGCACTCAAATCCTCTCTGAGACACAGATTTCCAAAAGCTGATGTGCCTCATCTACGATTGGAAACTCATTAGATATCTTCATATGATCTCATATCTGATTTGTAGCATATCACTAAAGACCATTACAGATACGAAGAGGAATAATTCATGAGTCAAAAAATGAAATGCCAGATCTGTGGATACACCTACGACCCTGACAAAGGAGATGGACAGGGAGTAGCACCGGGAACCGCGTTTGAAGACCTGCCCGAAGAATGGCGATGTATACAGTGTCGTGCAGCAAAAACAAAATTTAAGGCAATCTAAAGGGTTGGTAAATATGGCTGTACGAGCGATCAATGATCGGGTCTGTGCTGTAGGTGTTATCGACTGGGATCGTCAGGTATTTGACGAGCTTCTCACGCTTCCGGAGGGAACGACCTACAATGCATATATTGTAAAGGGCAGCGAAAAAACTGCACTCATTGATGCAGTTGATGCTGGATTTGAGGAAGAGCTGATCACAAATCTGATCCGGGCAGACATCGCGTCACTTGATTATATCATCTTAAATCACGCTGAACAGGATCACACCGGTGCTCTTCCGATGCTCTATGAGCTATTTCCCTCGGCAACAATCGTGACAACTGAGAAGTGTCAGGATCTCATCAAGATACTTCACCAGATACCAAACCATCGCTTCATGATTGTAAAGGATGGAGAAACCCTCTCATTGGGAGACTGCACCCTTGAATTTCTTGAGACGCCGTGGGTCCACTGGCCGGAGACAATGATGACCTA
>CAZBGM010000049.1:2127-7578 GCA_964491505.1 uncultured Methanomicrobiaceae archaeon
ATTGTGGAGGCATATCAGGAATGGTCTTCTGAAGAGGTCAAAAATCTCGTCATTATTCCTTATATCTCAATGCATGGAAGTACCAAAACGATGGTCCGGACCCTGACAGATGCACTCATTCGAAGGGGAATTGAAACGCGCCCCTTTGATCTTGGCAGAGCAGACACCGGTTTGATTGCCTCGTTATTACTTGACGCTGCAACCGTGGTAATCGCAACACCGACGGTGCTTTTTGGCCCGCATCCTAAAGCTGCTAATATCGCGTTTATTGCAAATATGCTTCGTGCAAAATGCCGTTTTGTCTCTATCATTGGAAGTTATGGATGGGGTGGGAAAGCTGTAGAGGATCTTTCTGGCATGATCTCAAAAATCGATGCAGAGCTTTTAGAACCTGTTTATATCCGCGGTCAGTTGAATGAAGAGGGAACTCAGCTGCTCGAAAACCTTGCCGACGAAATCTTAAAGAGACATACAGACAATAATCTCCCGTAAGATACGAGATAGCAGAAGGAGGAAGTAACAATGTTTGATGATATCAGATTCTATACCTGCAAAGACTGTGATTGTTTTGCCATCATACCAAATGCAGAGTGTTGTGCTTCAGATGGTGGGTTCTGTGATCCACTCTCTGAAAATATGGAACTCTTAGAGGCTCAGACGGCAGATCCAGCGACCCAAAAGCATGTCCCTATTGTCGAAGCGGTTGCGGGCGGTATTAAAGTCGTTGTTGGTTCAACTCTCCATCCGATGGAGGAAAAGCATTACATCATGGGGATCGGCATTGTTCATAATGGCATGATAGCCTTACAGAAACTAAAGCCCGGTGATGCACCTGAGGCATTTTTCCCGGTGAATGCACCTGATGCCCAGGCCTTTGAAGTCTGTAACGTTCATGGCCTCTGGAAGAACTAACTCTTCTTTTTCTTTGCAGCACAGCAGATCAAAAGCATAAACCCTGTGCACTGTCTATCATTGTAGGAAGAACCTTATGCATCGTGCATCTGATTTTGCAACGATTGCACATGATATGGGCCAGATACTGAAATTCATCAGTGCTGGAACCTGTGTGCCACTCGTTATTTGCCTGATATATCAGGAGTGGAACCAGTTTCTACCAATGCTGGCCGTCCCATTGCTGCTCTTTCTCATTGGTTCAGTTCTTGGAAAGGCGCCCGTAAGTGGTCGTGAAGCCAGGATATCTCAAGCCCTTTTTGCTGTAGCTCTGATTTGGATAATCTGTGCAGTGGTTGGGGCAGTGCCATTTACGCTTGGCGCGGGCATGCCTTACCTGGACAGTTTATTTGAAGCGATGTCGGGATGGACCGATACAGGGCTTACACTTGCGAATGTCGATGCGCTCTCACATACGCTCATCTTCTGGCGTTCATTGATGCAATGGTACGGCGGCCTTGGTATTGTAGCGTTCACGGTTGTGCTCCTCTCCCGAACAGGGATGTCCACGTCACGGATGTATCGGTCTGAGGGTCGGACAGAGTCGTTTATGCCTAGTGTGGTCGCAACCGGCAAGCAGATGTGGATAATCTATCTCATTATTACTCTGATCTCAATAATTCTCGTCTGTCTTTCCGGTGTAGGGTGTTTTGATGCCCTTAATCTTGCAATGGCGGGCATTGCAACGGGGGGTTTCTCTCCTCATTCTGCCGGTGTCTCCTACTATAACAATGTATTTTTGGAACTGGCTCTCATTCCGGTGATGATCGCAGGGGCACTGCCTTTTAAGATTTATTTCCTAATGTATAATGAACGAAAATTCAGCCTGTTTCATGATGAACAGGCACGTCTTCTGTTTCCCTTTATTGCTATCTGTTTTGCAGTATTTGTATGGGACTTTCTTTCAACTGGTCTCTCTCATACTGAAAGTCTGCGTCAGGGGATTTTTATGTCTGTCTCAGCGGTTACAAGTACTGGCTTTCAGGTTACGTCTCCTAACGTCTGGCCTCACGTCACGACCCTGTTTGTTACTATATTTCTCCTTATTGGAGGCTCATCGGGAAGTACAGCAGGAGGCATTAAACTCTCACGTATTGGCCTCGCCTATCGTGGTATTATCTGGCAGATGAGACGAACGATGGCAACCGAACACGCAGTGGTGCCGTTTCGCTGGGAGGGAAGAATTGTACAGAAAGAGATTGCAGAAGAGGCGGTTTCCCGAAACCTTCTCGTCATTATTCTTTTTGTACTGGTGACCTTTGTGGCCGTTGTGCTGATTATGCATTTTGAGAATCCTGCTATCGATACATCACTGGTGCTCTTTGAAGTAGCAACCGCGATTGGCAATAACGGGATATCGACAGGTTTTGTAAATCCTGGACTTTCAGCGGGTTCAAAACTTGTTTATATTTTCATCATGTGGATTGGCAGGCTTGAGGTTTTGCCAATCATTGTGCTGGTTCTTGGCATTATCCGCGGATTTGAACCTGAACCGAAGAAAGCCCGGCATTCCAAAAATGGTTCATCAACAAGAAATCGCGAGAACTAATACTTTGGAAGTTATAGTATATTGACAATGAAGCAGATTGCCCTCTACGGAAAGGGCGGTATTGGGAAATCGACAACTTCGGCAAATCTTTCAGCAGCACTCTCTGATATGGGTCATGACATCATGCAGATTGGATGTGATCCGAAACATGACTCAACAAGAATGCTGATGCGGGGGCACTGGATTCCAACGGTGCTTGATACTATGAGGGAGAGAGGCGATAAGGAGATAGTCCCGGAAGATATCATCTTTGAAGGATACAACGGCATCCGGTGTGTTGAGGCAGGCGGGCCTGAACCGGGCGTCGGGTGTGCCGGTCGTGGGATTATTGCGACCTTTCAGCTCCTCGAACGTCTTAATGCCCTGAAAGGGGATATTATCGTCTATGACGTGCTTGGTGATGTTGTCTGCGGTGGGTTTGCGATGCCGATGCGGGAAGGATACGCACAGGAAGTATATCTCGTCACTTCAGGTGATTTCATGGCCTTGTATGCAGCCAATAATATCTGCAAAGCAATTCACCGTCTCGCAGCGCGCCCAAAAAACAAGTGTCATCTTGGAGGGGTTATCTGCAACTCAGCCAATGTGGAGGGGGAGGAGGCACTGGTTCGGGCGTTTGCTGAAAAGATTGGATCAGAACTTACTGCATTTATCCCCCGTTCTCCGATCGTCCGTGCTGCTGAAGTCAATAAGCGCACGGTTATTGAATATGCCCCGGACTCAGATCAGGCATCTGTCTACCGTGCCCTTGCAGAGCGGATCAGTAAAGAGACGAAAACAACTATACCAACACCCATGACTATGGATGAACTTGAAGCACTCTCCCTCGAATACCTCCCGGTATGAAGGCTGTACGGTGATGGGCGCGCTCGCCGTCACTGCCTTTGTCCGCGATGCGGTAACGCTGATACATGGCCCTTCAGGCTGTGCCCATCTGAACGCCACTCTTTTTCAGACGACCCTGATGCATCAGGATCGCTTTGCCCTGCCGGAGATCCTCTCGTCTTCTATGAGTGAGCAGGATGTGATCTTCGGCGGTGAAGATGCTCTTCGCACGTCGCTTGACGAGGCGGTTGCCTTGGGGCCGGATGCGGTTTTTGTGGTTCCGACCTGCGTCTCAGAGACGATCGGTGATGATGTGGAGACTATCTGTTCGGAATACTCGTGCAATGGCGATCTTCCGGTTGTCATGGTTAGAGCCGGTGGTTTTCTGGGAGGCACTTTTCATGACGGTTTTGTCGCTGCCCTTGAGGCGGCGGCGGTCTTTGCAGGCGGGGCAACCGGTGCGTCTGAACCGGCCCGGCAAAGAGACTATCCGGTCATTACAATCGTCGGCGAGAAGAACCTTGAGTCTGAAGTTGAGGAGAATTATGATGAAATCTCCCGCCTGCTGGGTCTTCTCGGGCTTACAGTCTCTCTCCGGTATGTCCGTGATATAACGGTCGGGGAGATGAGTCTCCTCTCAGAAAGTGATCTTTTGATAATAAGAGATGACCCCGACGGCCGGATAGAAGAACTCTGCTCGTCGTTCTCTGCTGCGCCGGTGATCTCAGGGTTCCCTGAGGGGCTGAAGGGGTCTTTTGCATTTTTACAGTCTGTTGCCGGATGTCTTGGTCTGGACGCCGGGGACGCTCTGGCAGCAGAAACTGATTATCAGGCGGCGATTATTGCATCTTTTGACGATCTGAAGGGGCTTTCGATTGCGTTTGATTCATTTGGATTTCAGAATGCAACGGATATGCTGTTTGCTGAGCTTGAAGAGTATTTCGGGATTACTCTGGCGGCTTCCGGAACGCCTATCCCGGTACCGTTTACGACTCCTGTCGGCAGCACGGGTCTCAGGCTGATGCTTCGGGAATGGAGGCGTTTTCTCTGACCTCTCAGAAGAGTCACTGTCAGGGGGTTGATCTCTGGCCCTGTGCGGTGACCGGCGCTGTGAGTGCGGCGGCAGGATTTTCTGATGTTGGTGTGGTGCTCAATGCCTCGAGTGGCTGTTCGTATTATGTGGAGTATGCGGTTCCGGCGACAATTCACTGTACCTATCTGACGGAAGAAGAGGTGGTCTTCGGCACCGCGTCACGGCTCCGGGAGGTGGTTGAGAGCGTTTCGTCACTGTATGAGAGTATTGTGGTGATAAATTCCTGTGTCCCGGCACTTATGGCTGAAGATTACTCTGATTTTCTGCCGGAGGGTGCTATCTGCGTCGACGCTCCCGGGTACTGCGGGGATATGAGTACCGGATACCGGCAGATGATTGACGCCCTCTGTTCCCGGGAGAACAGAACCTGTGAACCGGCAGAGGGTGTGAATATAGATGGTCTCTGCTCTGTTGACCGTTTCTCGCCGGGGAATCTGACGGAGGCACAACGCCTTCTGGCGATGGCAGAGATCCCGGTTGCTGCTCTTTGTTCCGGGGGTACACTGGATACTCTGAACCGGGCGGCGGATTACACACTCTCGGTAAACCCGGCGTTTGCATCCGGCATCGGGACAGAAAGGGGCTCTCTGCTGGGTATGAGTGCTATGGAAGCGGCATTCTCAGATCTTGCCCGGCAGTTTCCTGATGCAAATGTGTCTCTCCTTTTTGACGAATACGCGGCGACTGAAGAGATTATTATCAAGGAGTGTGACCGGTATCTCCGGCGGCATGACCCTCCGGCTGTCGGGATTTTTGCAACCACAGCATACGCGGGTTATGCGACTGAGCTTTTGTCGGAGTATCTTGATGCAGAGATTATCTGTTCTGCTCTTCGTGACCCGGCGTCCGGCGAAAGGCCGGGTCTGAGGGCTGTCCGGGAGATGCTGAATCAGGAAACGCCGGACCTGATTCTCGGCTCATCATTTGAGCAGGCGATGGCGCCGGAGACCTCTTTTGTGGGCATCACATTCCCGCTTCGAAGTGGCAGTGTTATCCAGCACCGTCCCCTCTGCGGAACTGAGGGAGCACTTGC
>CAZBGM010000049.1:7678-10496 GCA_964491505.1 uncultured Methanomicrobiaceae archaeon
GTTGCCCTTGTTCTGTTTGGCATACTGACCCTCGTGGAATCCAGAACCGCCGGCATTACCTTCTCAGATTCGCAGGCGAAGGGCCGGGGGCCGGTTCTTGCCGGGATTGTGACGAGTATCTCAAATCCCTATTTCTGGATCTGGTGGTTTACTGTGGGCAGTGCTCTTCTGATCAGTGCTTTTGAGGGCGGAGCTTTCATGGTGATTGCGTTTATCACCGGGCACTGGGCGGCAGACCTGGGGTGGCTCACACTGGTCTCATCTGGCATCCACCGTGGCCGGTTTATCCTGAATGAAAAGTGGTACCGGCGTGTCCTTGCTGCCTGTGGCCTGCTCCTCATCGCATTCGGGCTCATCTTCATCGCTTTGGCATGAGGAAAATAGAGTCGAAAAACAGACTGCTAAGAACATCTGTTTTTCTTCATATAGTGCCAAACGTTCGCCACTATAGTTATGTGAGGGGGGCAAACAGACGTGAAATACCCTCTTTCACCTTTATCAGAAGACTGCGGGCGGCATAAACCTCAGACGTAACCTCAGAGCAGTCGTTTAAGTCGGAACGGAAGAGATCATGGAAGGTTTTCCCGATATCCGGGTCGTAGACAAAGGCGTTTGTCTCAAAGTTGGTGGAAAAACTGCGCAGGTCCCAGTTTGCACTGCCTACTGAGGTGACAATGCTGTCGATTACAACCGTCTTCGCATGGATGAATCCCCGGTCATATTTGAAGATACGTGCTCCCGCCTCGATGAGTTCACCGGCATAGGAGTAACTGACCCAGTACACAAAGGGATGGTCCGGTTTGCAGGGGATCATGATACGCACGTCAATCCCGGAGAGCGCTGCGACTTTCAGCGCTTCAAGAATGCTCTCGTCGGGAACGAAATACGGCGTCTGGATGTAGATGGACTCTTTTGCCTCGGTTATCATCTTGAAATATCCCTTCTTTATCCGTTCCCACTGCGAATCAGGGCCGGATGAGACGATTTGCAGGAACGTGGTGCAGGTGGAAGGGTCTTCGTAGTTTTCTCTGTTTGGGATATGCCGTTCCTCAAGCGTATTGGTTTCACCCGCCGCAAAGTTCCAGTCCATCATAAACCGGATCTGGAGAGTGATTACTCCGTCACCGATAATGCGTATCGCAGCGTCACGCCAGTATCCCAGGGGGCCTTCTCCCAGATATTCTGTCCCGATATTATACCCGCCGACAAATCCACAGATGCCGTCGATCACGGCAATTTTCCGGTGGTTGCGATAATTGATGCGGAGACTGACATACGGAATAATCGAGGGGAAGAAGAACGCAAGTTCTCCGCCGGCATCTTTGAATGCAGAGAAGAAATCCTTTCCGAGTTTCTGACACCCCAGTCCGTCGCACAGGAGTTTTACCTCAAGGCCCTGTTCTGCTTTTTCGGTAAGGGCAGCGAGTACCTTTCTTCCGAGGTCGTCGTCTCTGATGATGTAATATTCCAGGTGGACGTGATCTGTCGCACCGGCGATAGCAGTCAGGAGGTCGGCGAATTTTTCATGCCCGTCGGCGTAGACCTTTACGTCGTTGTGCCCGTGCAGAAAGGAACCCGGATTCCGGCTTTCCATGATAATCATGTCACGGAATCGCCGGATCAGCGGGTTTTGGATTGTCTCAGGATTGCTGAGCATGTGAATCTGGCTGGCAAATATTTCCTGAAGGTGAGCATCGTCCTCTGCTTTTATCCGGGATTTCTTCTTCTTCCTGATGTTCTGGCCGAAGATCAGGTAGATGAAAAAACCAAGAAACGGAAGGAAGACCAGAGCAAGAATCCAGACCATCGCTTTCGAGGGATTCCTGCGTTCACAAAAGACAACACCGATGATAATCAGCAGATTCAGAAAAAGGATGATCTGATAGATATCAAAAAAGATGAGGTCAAGAATATGTATTGCTGTCATGGATTTTTGGTCTCCGTCATGCCTGGTGGCAGGGCCCTAGACTGTGAGTGGTTGTCGTTCATTCTTTCAATGTGTATCGGTTCTGTCTGACCGGAGCACTGGTGGCGTGTCGTTTCTCAGTAAAAGTAAGGGGTATAAAGTGGGTACTGAACTCAGTGCCAAAGAAAAAGAAAGGCCCGATAAATACGATTACAAAGATCTTAAATCCTTCATCTATTACATTCAGATTGGGGGCCCGGTCGTAGATATTTCCCCAAAAAGACCGGGCAAACGTCTCAGACAGCCGTTTCTCCTGAGATGGCGCTTGGCCCAGGGCATCCGCCGTCCGGCTCAAAACCGGATCAGATTCTGATGCCATTTTATCATCCCTTCTGCCGGGTCTAAGGTGAAACAGATTAACTGCTTGAAGTCCTAAGTATTGTTACTGATAGAACGTGTCGAACCTAAGCAGAAAAACTGAGGACTACCTCGAGGCAATTCTTGACGAAAGTCTCCTGAAAGGATATGCCCGAAACGCAGGTGTTTCCCGCCGCATTGGGGTTAGTCCGCCGAGTGTCGTCGAGATGTTTAACAAACTTGACGGACTCGGTTTTGTGACGTACCGGAAATACGAGGGGGTGGTACTTACTGAGGAAGGGAGAGTCATTGCCCAGAATATACGGGACCGGCATGATACCCTGAAGCGTCTGTTCTGTATCATTAATGTGCCGGAGGACGTAGCTGATGAGGATGCCTGCCTGATGGAGCATGAGCTGAAGAGTGAGACTGTCGCTCAGATTCGCCTGCTCATTGAGTATCTCGAAGCCCAGGCCGGTTCAGAAGGGATCAGGCATGACTTCCGACTGTTCTGCGCCGAGAAAAAGGCAGATCCGGAAAAAGATTAAAATTTTG
>CAZBGM010000050.1:0-6429 GCA_964491505.1 uncultured Methanomicrobiaceae archaeon
TAAGTCAGTCATTCCTGAATTAAGTTTCAGATACTCATTCTAAGTCAGTCATTCCTGAATGAAGAATTTTATTGATATATGTCTGCCAGACATTCTGGCAGCATGTATTTTTTGTTGATACTGTGGAGTTTTAAAGGCAATCAGCGCCGCTTTCCATGATTTTCTATCAACGCAAAGACGTCAAAAAACAGATAACCTTTCTTCTCTAAAACCGCCCGGTCACCACTAGTATTCCCGGAAGACTGCGTCAGAGTTTCCCCGGAAAGGCACGTTCCGTTCTCCTGCCATAGAAGGATAGAAGGATAGAATGATTATGTTTGTAATCATTACAGAAATAATTATTTTAGGGGTTGGATCTGCCTGAGGAATTTATACAGATTTCGATGAAGACAATCCGGATTGGAGAAGGAAATTACCGTAACATCTCAATAATATCTTCTCTTGAAACGCAATTCCACTCTGATACCTTTGTAACAATATCATGCAGCGTGCCTTTTGCGATCTCATCATGGAGAGGAATGGTTATCCGGTGTTCCCCGGCATCTGTTTTCTTAGACATCTGAATATGGCTTCCCGCTGTCTCAGAACAAGATATCCCAGTGAATTGAGTATCTTTACCAGATGTAAACCACTAACAACCGGAAATTTTGGCAACAGAACCAACCTGGAATTCAGTCAGGGAAACAACAGTAATCTGTTCTCCAGTCTCAATGAGCTCTTCAAAATGCAGTTCAACTGCCTCGGTCATATTTTGGATCAGCTCGTCAAAAGATTTGCCCTGTGTAAAGATATCAGTCCCCATACCCCGGGCACACCAGAACGCACCGTCATAATAAATGTCAAATTTTACCAACATAGTTGGGATTCTTCTCTGTTCTTTGTATTGGGCCTTTGCGAACATAAATATGATCTGATACCGAAAGACACCCCCTGGAATGAGTCGATTCACTGCTTTTTTGCCGGTTTCTGGATAACATCGACCATCCGGATCACAAACGCAATAATACCCTCACGATGATACGCCGCATCTTTTCCCGGACGATGCTGACAACCCGCGAGGTGACAACGCTTCATGGCCTGATGCGCCGGGCTGAGTATCATCTCGGGGCGCTGGATGAAGAAAAAACGGGCAGCGAAGAAGAGTAGTTGGTGTGCCGGGGTTTTCAGAAAACCCCTTCGCCTCTGATGTGGATTATTGATCTGCCTGACCCCAGTTACAACTACTCATTCAGAACTGACTTTTCAGATCGTGCCGAATATACTAAAAAGGGAAATAATACGCCACATTTGACATATTTACCGAGATAACATTAAGGGATCATACCGTAAAAGTAGTAAATAGCGATCAATCAGTTTGATAAAATAACCGGGAGTCCCTATGCCTCATCTTCACACATTTGCTGAAATGAAAAATCTATTGCAGGCGGGTTTTGAGGATAACGAAGAAGCATTATCCAGCTTTGGTGCAAGTTATTCCACGCAGCTGAAGGCATACCTTATTGAGACCAATATAAGATTAAGCGATCTGCCCTGTCCCAATGGATATGGCAGATGGAAAAAACTTGATGCAGAGCACTGGTATCTAAATGATGGGGGAAATTCCCCCAGTTCACTGTTTCTCGATTCAACACGGGAACGAGTCTGGATTCTCTACAGTCTCCTTGATGCAGGCGAATCTGATGCAGCCATCTCAAAATGGGTGGGTAATATTAACGGGCTTGACCGGTGTTGGCTCTCCCGAAACCAACTGCTTTCTTACGGAAAAGTAGAATCGTGGAAAGAAAAAGGGATTGGACTGAAATTTTCTGATGGTCTCACTCCGGAAGAAAATGCGGGAAATTTCAGTCTGAAGGCGTGGTATGGTGGAGCAACAAGAGAACTCAAGGGCCTTGAAGATGTCCTGACACTAGCAAAAGATAAATTTGCGATATATAGTTCACGCTGGCAGAAGATCAGTGGCGGATCGGTTACTATCTCTGCTGAGTGGTATAGCAATGGAAAAGTAACCATCAACCGCGCTGTGGATGTCGATGAGGTAATGCTTTCAATATCCGATATGGCAAACCGGTATGAAGATGCAATCATTGAAGCAACGAAAATTCGCAATAACAAATTGGGAGCATTCGAACTGGACTTCACTCAGACAATTGACTTGGATGCATTTGCTCAGACGGTATTAATGGGAAGAGGAACGATGAATCTCTGGCTTGTGGAAACCGAATCGGAATCTGACTTCAAGAGGTTCCGGGGAGTGGATCTGCATACCTGGGATCGTGTTTTTATGGATGTCGGTCCTGACTATGCCTATCTTATCGTGCCAGGTAGAGGGTGTGTTAATGCAGCACCGAGGATTGCAACCGTACAGGGAGAAGACAACGCTGGTAAGACATCTATTTACTTCGACGGGGTTGAGATGTTTGCCTGAGACGGATGGCCGGATTGTTCTCTGGCGGAATACGATCCAGCTTTTCCATGCCTATAAAAAAGTAAATTTCACCGGCCCTTTTTTTGCATCAGGTTATACTAATTACCGGATTGAATCACCACTTTCTGAAAAACGAACGGGAACTCCAAAAACGCCGGATATTTTTGCCTGTGGATCGGACGGATGGCTCATCATCGAGATCACCAGTAATGACAGGTCAAAAAAAGGACAGCTCGATTCTTACAGGAGTCTGGATGCCCGTAGTCTCTCAACGTATGGATGTCAGGTGTATCCAACACCTCCTGATACGATGAGCAGCCGGCCTGCTTTCAATGATGACGGGGATCACTGTGAGATGGTAGTAATAGATTCATTCGATCTGAAAAAGGACAATTTTATTCAGAATGACTCGCTGCGTGATGCACTTGTCGGGATGAAAGGACAGGACATGAAGAAGCTGCCGGAGATTCCCTTCAGTCTCGTTCCGGAGATGAAAAATTTTGAGATTCGGCGGGGGATTGTTGATATTATACTACAAATATTCAGTCCAAAATCTGAAGGAATAACGCTGTACCAGATATGTGAAGAAGGACTTGAGCGCCTCTTTCCTCTGGTGACGGCAACTTCCCGGCAGTCTCTCATTCAGAAGATAAAGATAGAGATGGATATTCTTGTCACTACAGATCTTGTTGATTACCTTGAATTCAAAGAGGGCAGATATCTTGCAACGGAGAGATTTAAACAACATCCCAAATCACGGCAGGCCGTTGGCTCGAAATTGCAGGAGTGGGCAAACCCTGAACAGCGGACGATGGCGGATTTTGGTGCTTAGACCTAATTTAGAAAACTCTTTACCAGTTTTTTGACCCTCTAAATCTGCAGGCACTCTTCCACACCAGACTCCCCTTTGTCATCTCCTCACACAGATCTTTTTTGCCTGTTCAGTCAAACAAATATATAGGTATGATTCTCGTCGACTGGCAGATAAAAAACAGGATTGAACGGCAGTTCATCAGGGTGGATCCCTACGACCCGGCCCTCGTGCAGCCAAACTCCCTCGACATTCGCTTAGGGGACCACTTCGTCTGGTATGAAGAAAGTCCGGATGTTATCGACCCCTATGACGGGGAGACTGTCACTGCTGGCGTGCATGAAAAAAACGCCGAATACATCGACATCCCGCCGGGCATGTTCCTTCTGGCCGAGACCCATGAGCGTATTGAACTTCCCGACGACATCGTGGCGACCATCGAAGGGAAAAGTTCGATTGCGCGTCTTGGCATTGCGCTGCACCAGACCGGTGGTTGGATCGATGCCGGGTTTCGGGGGACCATCACCCTTGAAATCTCCAACGCCAACCAGCGCCCCGTCCGTCTGTATGCGAAGATGCCAATCGGGCAGCTTGTCTTTTATACAACCGAACGGGCGGAATTCCCCTACGGAAAGAAAGGCGATGCCAAATATCTGGACCAGCGGCAGGCGACACTTTCGAAGTACCATCAGAATCCAAAGATGGTCTGAAAGGACCGGACCTAGCAGAGATTAAAGATAGATTAACAATAATATTTCAGGACGCTGGAGAAAAAAATGCGGCTTTTACTCATCCATTCAGACTCAATAGAATATTCTGCGAAGAAAGAAACCCCGGTTGCCGAGACCGATATCATCGCCGAAGACAGCCTCACTGAGGCTCTTGTTGTCTTCTGCGCCGTCGAATCAGTTGACGAGGACGACCCGGAGGACGTCACAGCACAGGCAGTTTCCGGGATCAAAGAGACTGTCCAGAAACTCGGAACCACAAATATCATGCTCTATCCCTATGCGCACCTCTCAAGCGACCTATCCGCCCCGGATGTCGCCATTTCGGTGATGAAGGGCATGGAATCCGCTCTTCTGGCAGAGGGAACCTATACCGTCAAACGGGCACCGTTCGGCTGGTATAAGGCCTTCACCCTCTCCTGCAAAGGGCATCCGCTCTCAGAACTCTCACGGACGATTCTGCCCGGCGGCGGCGAAGAAAAGGCAAAAGAGGCAAAAAAAGAGATCACCCACGAGTTCTTCGTGCTCACGCCGGACGGAACACGCCACGATGCGGCAGATTACGCCGACACAAGCGTCTTCGGTCGCCTCGTTAGCAAAGAGATCGGCCTTGGGACTGAGACCGGCGGCGAACCTTTGCATGTCGAACTAATGCGCAGCAAGGAGCTTGTGGACTACGAACCGCTCTCTGATGTTGGTCATCACCGCTGGATGCCACGTGGAAAGCTGATTCGTGACCTGCTCGCAGACTACGTCCTGGGCCTCGTGCTCGATTACGGCGGTATGCCGGTCGAAACCCCGGTCATGTATGATTTGGGCAACGCTGCGATAAACGAGCATGCAGCAAAGTTCGGCGAGCGCCAGTACCGGTTCCGCTCCGGCAACCGCAACATGATGCTCCGGTTTGCGGCCTGCTTTGGCATGTTCTCAATTATGCATGATATGCACGTCTCCCCAAATACGCTGCCCATGAAAATGTATGAGCTCTCCACCTACTCATTCCGGCACGAGCAGAAAGGAGAGTGCATCGGTCTCAAGCGCCTGAGAGCCTTTACCATGCCGGACATGCATTCCCTCTGCCGGGACATGGATGAGACGCTCACCTGCTTCGAGGAACAGCTTATGATTGGCTGGGAGACCGGACGTGCCTTTGAGTATCCACTTGCCGGTGTCTTCCGCTGCACACAGGATTTCTACGCAGAACACGCTGACTGGGTACAGGGCCTTGCCACAAAATCAGGTGTGCCGATGCTTATTGAGCTCCTCTCTGACCGGGTCCATTACTGGGTTGCCAAGGTAGATCTCGCCGCCATCGACGGGCAGGGGCGCCCGATTGAGAATCCGACGGTCCAGATCGATGTGGAGAGTGCTGAACGCTTTGATATCAAATATCATCTGCCAGACGGTGAAGCCGTCTATCCGCCGATTATTCACTGCTCGCCAACCGGCAGTATCGAGCGGGTCATCTGCGCCCTTCTGGAGAACACTGCCTCACAAACTGTGCCCATGTTTCCGATCTGGCTCTCGCCGACTCAGGTGCGTATAGTACCGGTTGCCGAACGACACATTGCATACGGTGAAGATATCTGTGAAACACTCAACAAAGCAGGCATTCGCTGTGACATTGACGACCGGGAAGAGAGTGTCGGCAAGAAGATTCGCTCTGCCGGTATGGACTGGGTGCCATACGTAGCAGTTGTCGGTGATGATGAGTCAGGGAATAGCACGCTGACCGTTACCATTCGCGCTGAATCAGAACCAAAAAAGCCGCACAAGGAATTATTCACGACAGAATCGCTTATCGTCCGTGTCAGTGAAGACTGTGCCGGATGCCCGAACAGGCGCATCTACACTCCAAAGAAACTGAGCATCAACCCCCGGTTTATCTGAGTTTTATACTCAGTCTCTTTTTTTGACCCGCACGGTCCAATACAGTATTTTTAATCTCTCTCCACTCGTTTATTTAGTATGAACTTACGACCGGTGCGTGCTGAGATCACTGATCCCCGGCACCAGAAGATGTTCATGTTTCTGGTCGCATTTGCGCCGTTTATCGGAACAATCGATTCTACTATTGTCAATATTGCGCTCCCGACTATCTCGCGGGAGTTTGCGGTGTCGCTGGGAACGGTCTCCTGGGTTATTATCGGATATATGCTGGTGATGAGCAGTTTTATCCTTATCTTCGGAAAAATGGGAGATATGTGGGGATTTAAGCGTTTTTTTATCCTGGGGTTTATTGTCTTTGTCGCCGGATCGTTTCTGTGTGGTATTGCCTGGTCGTTTGAAACGCTGATACTCTTTCGCATGCTTCAGGGTATCGGCGCCGGCATGTTCTCGGCAATTGCACCGGGCATGATCCCGGTCTTTCTGCCGCCGGGACTTCGGGGCATGACCTATGGGCTTCAGACCACCGCCGCCGGTCTCGGGCTTTCTCTGGGGCCGGTGCTGGGCGGGTTTCTGAC
>CAZBGM010000050.1:6529-9628 GCA_964491505.1 uncultured Methanomicrobiaceae archaeon
TCTGCACCGCTCTTTTTCTGGCATGAACGGCACTGCTTAGAACCCATTATCCGGTTCTCTCTCTTCCATGTCAGGAATTTTTCGCTGGGCAATCTTGGTATTTTCATGGCAATGGTTCTGCAAAGCGGTGCCCTGTTCCTGCTGCCGTTCTACTTTGAACAGGCAAAAGGGATGAACACGGCACTCTCCGGGATCTTTCTGATGCTTCCGGCAGTCATGATCTTTTTCATCGGCCCGATTTCCGGCCGGATGTCAGATACCATCGGTTCACGTCTGCCCTGCATGATAGCTGGCAGCATCGGGCTTATCGCCTGTCTGATTCTTTCAGGATTCTCAGAAACAACGGCTCTGTATGTGATCGTCATTGCTCTGTTGCTGTTCGGCGTCAATGTCGGCATGTCATCACCGCCCTTCTCCCGTTCAGTTATGAACAGTGTGCCAAAGCAGGACGCCGGGATGGGGGGCAGCACGATGATGATGATCAGAAAACTCGGACAGACGACCGGGGTTGTGATCTTCAGCTTTGTCTACTACAGTGTGACAGCCGTTGTCAATCCTGCCGGCGACGGTGCTTTTTCACTTGCAGCAATGGTTCAGGGTTTCGATGTGGCGTTTCTGGTCGGTGCCGGCACCTGTGTGATGCTGATTGTTGCCGGCTATCTGCTCAGGGATGACACGGGAAAAACGCCGGGGCGGGGATGATGCCGGAGTCAGGAAGGTATGAAGGTATTGAAAGGCGGTGCTTCGGGGAGCATCCGGGAACTGGCAAACTTAGGATTCAGAGAAAGGCAGGTGGAGGGCATAATTAGATATCAACTTCCACGTAAGTCATAATACTGGATATTGAGAAATCAAGTTATTTTCGAAAGGAAACGGTAAACCAGAGGCAGATATCTGGTTGACCACTCAATTCTCAGCTGGTTGGCATGAAAACTCATGAAAGCGAAGGCAATAGTATATTGTGAAAAACAATTTGGAAAGATGGACGGTAAAACCGCAAATGGGCTTGTCAGGTACTCAGGACTGTATGAGATTGTCGGTGTCATTGATAGTACAAAGGAGGGGAAGGATGCAGGCGAATATCTTGATGGAAGAAAAAGCGGGATACCAATATTCTCTGACCTCGATGATGCTATTGAGAGATTAAAGGGTGTTCCAGCGTATTTCATATACGGTATTGCGCCCCTTGAGGCATTTCTAACAAAGGAAAAGAGGAGGATAGTGTTCACGGCGATGGAAAAGGGTATGAACATAGTGAATGGTCTCCATGAGTTCTTTACCGAGGATGAAGAGTTTATGCAAAAAGCAGAGGAATGTGGAGTCAGGATATACGATATTAGAAAGCCTCCCGCAAAAAAAGATCTCCATCTTTTCTCTGGGCGTATTCTTACAGTAAACACACCAATAATAACAATACTTGGCACAGATGGTGCAACTGGTAAGAGAACCACATCTCTAATCCTTGCAGAAGCACTGAGAGAAGAGGGCCTGAACGTTGCATTCGTGGCAACCGGACAAACGGGACTGATTCAGGGTGCCAGATATGGCGTTGCAGTAGATGCTCTCGTTGAGGAGTTCATGACAGGGGAAATTGAAAATGCGGTTATGGAGGCATATGACGCAGACCATCCTGACATAATTATAATTGAGGGTCAGGGAGCATTGAGTCATCCGGCATACATAAGCTCGTGTGCAATTATCAGGGGGGCACGACCGAACGCCATTATAGTTCAGCACCCCAAAAAAAGGAAGCACCTGGGAGATTTTCCCTACATACCAATGCCAACCCTTGAAAGTGAGATAAAACTGATAGAAACCTTTTCAGGGTCAAAGGTAATTGCCATCACTCTTAACCACGAAAATATGACAGACGGGGAGATTGAAGAGACTATAACTGAGTATGAAAAGAGGTTTCAGCTGCCAACGACGGACGCCCTGAAGTATGGGTGCGGGAAGCTGGTTAAAAGGCTCTTCGAGATTTTTCCGGAACTATCCAGAGGATTGAGTAACTTATAATGGCAACACCCAGAATAGAGATTGACCTTGCAAAAATTGCACATAATGCGAAGAACCTGAAGAGACTGTATGGTTCAAAGGGCATTGATATTATTGGCGTTACAAAAGGAGTTTGCGGAGACCCTGAGATCGCTGATACTCTGGTAAAAAGCGGGATAAGCGTTCTTGCTGACTCAAGAATATCAAATATCAGAAGGATGCGGGAGGCTGGTATAGAGGCAGAGTTTCTCATGTTAAGAACACCCATCCCCAGCCAGGCTGAGTCAGTGGTAAAGTATGCAGACATCAGTCTTAATTCGGACGTTTCGGTAGTCAAAAGCCTCTCGAAGTTTGCTGTGGAGTATGATACCACACATAAAATCATTTTAATGGTGGAGCTGGGGGATTTAGGAGTGGGGCTGATGCCATCGGATTTGGAAGGCGTGGTTGAAGAGGTAATAGACCTGGAAGGGATCGAACTTGCAGGTATAGGGACGAATCTTGCCTGTCAGGGAGGAATCAAACCCGATGAAGAAAATATGGGGTATTTGTCTTCGCTTGCCAGAGAGGTTGAAGAGAAGTTCGAAGTGACATTAGAGTTTGTTTCGGGTGGCAACTCAGCCAATTACACCTGGTTCACGTCAACAGAGGATGTCGGAAGAATCAATAACTTACGGCTGGGTGAATCTATCTATCTGGGATGTGAAACCCTCTACAGAACCCCCATCTCAGGATTATTTACAGATGCGTTTACACTGGTTGCAGAGGTTATTGAATCTAAAATAAAGCCATCTGTACCTTACGGAGGGGTGTGCCAGGACGCATCCGGACATATTTATACGTTCCAGGATCGGGGACAGATAAGAAGAGCTCTACTTGGAGTTGGATTGCAGGATGTGCTGGTTTCCGGACTCACTCCAAAATTGGACATTGACATCATCGGGATGTGCAGTGACTATGTTGTAGTCGATGCAAAGCAGACAGACTTGAACGTTGGAGACGAAGTGGAGTTCAGCCTCAATTATGGAGGTTTGTTCTCAGGTATGACCTCTCCGGATGTAATGAAAAGATATGGGTGACTGTTCACGAATTGACCTCACCCCA
>CAZBGM010000051.1:0-9322 GCA_964491505.1 uncultured Methanomicrobiaceae archaeon
GTATGAGGCGTCAGCTTCACACTTGTTTTGAGGAAAATGGATTGTCATTTTCATAGCAATAAACGCTTCATTACGCGTACAAACCGTTCAAAAACAAACGTTCGTCACTATACTTTGCTTATTCCAGCCGTGCATGCAATCAACAATCGGTTTTAAGGAAGACTCCTCGTTATTAATCCCCCGCCAGAACGCCGTGAGCAGGGGTGGTGATAAGAAACTAACGGGCCTTTTCGTCAGGGTACCTTGCTGTCTCCATTACATTCAGGGGATGTCGGTTGATTTTCGATTCTGCCTCTGTTATGCTTATATTAGACATATCCGGAGCTTTCAGCCGTAAGCGTGCCTGTGGGTACGGTGATGCAGAGGTTTTTGGGCGATACCTGTAGGAGTGATATCTTTCAGGGGCTGAAATTTCCGGGAATGCAGATATGATACCTTGTTCCCGTTCCTTCAACCTGTTTAATGGTTCCACCAAGCTGAACAGTTACCACATTATAGATCATACTGAGGCCCACCGATTCTGTGGCACTCAGATCCATTTCTGCAGGCATACTTACACCATCATCACTGATATCAAGACAGAGCTGCTCAGGCTTTTGAGAAATCAGAATGGTAACGGTTCCCTGTTCTTTGTCTAAAAACGCATATTTCAGGACATTTGTCAGAATTTCACTTGCCACGAGGCTCAGAAACACAGCCTTATCCATCGGAACAATGACGTCCTCTCCACCTTCGACGGTATAGGTAATGTATACCCAGCCAACTTCTGAGGTCAGAATTTCGCAGGCAAGAAGTAAAAGATGATCGTGCAACCGGATGCCGGTCAGCTCTCCGGACTGATAGAAATTTTCATGCTCATAATCATCTGATATCCGGTGATGAATTTCCCGATTGCGTTTCTGATTGCTGTTTTAGAGAGGGGTTATTCAATTGAGTATGGCAGAACTGATAAAACTAACTGACAGCACAATGTCGTCCAATAATTACTGACCTGAGATTATGAGTACAGGACAGGGATGACTGATTCGGGATGAGTTTGCTCCATTTACAGGATTTTAGTTCTCTTTTTCTTCGGTGAGGAGTGTTGCAGGCGTTCAGCGACAGAAAGAGTGAAGCAACCGTTCCAAAGAGCAGCATTGTCTGATACCGGGAACTCTACCGATGCATGCACACAATCTGTGGCATTCTACGGCAGTGTCGCCAGGGAAATGAATGACAGTGACCGGGTGGTTTTTGAGGAGAAAGGGTACCTTTTTTTAGCACCTTTGATCGTACTGAGCAGGATGGGGTCACCTTCGCAGGACGAAACGAGGGGTCATTTGAAGACAATGAAAGGTACCCCTTCAGACGGGACCTTTTAACAAAATGGATGGAACGAAAAAAATGAAAGAAGAGAGAGGGAGTCCCGGTCAGACCTTCTTCAAAGGTTCATCCCTGTTCCCTGGCACCATAATATTCATAAACGTAATGACAACACCATCAATTTTGTTGTCCTGTGTTTTATACGGTACAATCCGCATAAAATACTTGACGCCGTCTTTGGTCTGCACATTTTTCTCCTGAATGATGAGCGTGTCAAAAACCTGCTTGGCATCCAGAATCACCTGATCATACGCAAGTTTCGTGACAATGTCACTGAGCGGACGACCGATATCAGAGTCAATCAGATTATACAGGGGAAGAATTTTAGTAGTGAACTGTGTGATCAGCATCTCCCGGTCCAGCAAAATCGTCGCAATATCGGTGCTGTTGAGCAGATTTTTGACATCCGCATTGACCCTGATCAGTTCATTGTTCTTTTTCTCAATTTCGGCGTTAACTGCCTGTAACTCTTCGTTTAAGGACTGCATCTCCTCTTTCGAGGTTGACAGTTCTTCATTGGTGCTCTGAAGTTCTTCATTCGATGACTGAAGTTCCTCATTCATCGACTTAAACTCTTCCTCTTTGGTCTGTTTGTCTCCAAGCACATACGCGAGTTGAACTTTCAGTTTTTTCAGTTCCTCCTCAAGCTCAAATGTATTCTTCCCTTCAATCTCCGGCGTTTTCCAGGGAAGCCAGTGTTTGGGTTTAGGAGGGAGATCCCTAAATATCACCAGAATCTGATCTTTTAGATCACTATGACTCTCAACCGGATCGATAATAATATCAAAATAATGTTCCTGCCCCCCTGTCATGGTATGTAGCCCATGAACGGTTACCGTCTCATACTCCTTTTGAACCTGATGAAATGCCGTCCCAAACTCGATACGACATTCTTGCCGTATCATCGAAAAGATATTCAGATCCGGTTTGCCGGGTGCGGGTTCGAGATATGCACCGGTCTTTCCACTGAAATAAACAATATCACCCTGTATGTTGACAAGTAACGAGGGCGGTGTATAATGTTCAAGAAGGATCGTTCCGATAAGATCCGGGATGTTCTTTGAAACGTCCTGACTGACACCTGCTCTTCCTTCATACCGTGTGACCGGGGTAAATCCAATCACCGGCGGGACTCCATCCCCGATAAGAGAAGATATTGTGCTCCGTTCGAAGATCTTCCATTTTTTATCCAGCACCAAAAATAGTTTCTCCTCACTGCTCAGCGATTCAGAGGTTCCAAGAAAGAGAATCCCATGAGGACAAAGGGCATAGGAGAACAACGGAAAGATCTTCTTCTGAAGCTCGGTGCTGAAATAGATCAGGAGATTTCTGCAACTGATAAGATCAAGTTTCGTAAACGGGGGATCTGAGATGGGATTCTGAACGGCAAAAATTACCGATTTTCTGATATCCTTGTGCACCACGTACGCGTCTTCCTCTTCAACAAACCACTTTTTCAGGTAGATCAATGGAACGTCTGCAGCGATATTTTTTGGATACCGTCCCTTTCGTGCGAATTCTATACTATCAATGCCAATATCGGTACCATAAATCTTAATCCGAACCGTATCCTGAAGATGACATTCTTCCAGACACTCCTGGATAATAATAGCAACCGAGAAGGCTTCTTCACCAGTTGCACATCCCGGACACCAGGCCCGAAAGACGTTCAGGGCCGGGGGATATTCCTTTAACTTCCAGAGAATAGTTGTTTTGAGATGCTCAAAGGCCTCCGGATCTCTGAAAAAATTAGTGACGCCGATGAGAATCTCTCCGAACAACAGATCAACTTCTTCAGGGTGAGCCTGAAGGTAAATAACATAGTCTGCCATCTCATCAATTGATCTGAGACTCATCCGCCGCTCTACTCTGCGGAGCAGCGAGGAATTCTTATATTCAAAAAAATCGTTGCCGGTCTGATCCCGTATAAGCACTAAGATCTTCTGAAGCTTTGCCAGTTTTATTCGTTCCACTGCTTTCTGGGAGATGACAGTCGGACTTTTTTTGACATTAATTAACAGGGTTTCCGGCATTTTTTCTGGTGTGAGGATAAAATCAACAAGCCTGTTCTGAATGGCACTGCGGGGCATACTGTTGAATTTGGCACTGGCCGGATCCTGGACCATCGTCATGCCACCAACTTCCTGAATCGCCCGCATCCCCAGCATGCCGTCGGTTCCCATTCCTGAGAGAATGATACCGACCGATCGCTCTTTCAGGTCTTTTGCGAGACTGCAGAAGAAGTAGTCAATGGGCAGTCTTATTCCATGCTTTCCGGTGACATCCATCAGCTGAATAGTTCCGTTGAGAATGGAAAGATCCTTTCCCGGAGGGATGATATATACAGCATTTGATTCGACAGTCATGTTGTCTCTGGCTTCAGAAACCTTCATGGTCGTACATCGTTGTATCAGTTCATCGGTGATGCTCTTATGCGACGGTTCCAGATGAACAATTAGCACAAAGGCAAGCCCTTCATTCACCGGCATAGCACGAAAAAACATCTCCAGTGCTTCAAGACTACCGGCAGACCCTCCGATACCAACAATATATTCCGGTTTTTTGGGTCTTTTATCAGGTTGTTGTTTTTGCGTGGTGGCGGGTAGCGGTGTTTTCATCTGCTTTTCCTTTGTCGTCGGTTTTTTTTCGGGGTTGCTTCTTTTTTTGGAACCATTATATCAGAAAATTGTCTTAAATTCCTTTATAACTATGCTGTTGTTACCGGAGGGAATCTGGTCTTCAGGCTTCACATATTCAATGTCATGGAGAGACGCTGAAGATAATCCCTGATTTTTACTTATTCAAGCCATCCCGAATCCAGTTTATTGATGACAGCATCGATCACCTGCAATTCACCTCCCCTGTAATAGAGTTCACCGGGAGGGATACCGGAACGAAGTAAACATTCCACCAGAAAAATCTGAAATGTTCTTATATTTTTCTGATCCAAAAATGCAGCAAGGCGTTTTCCGAGTGCCTTCTCTTTGCGTACTGAGAAGAGTAATTCAGCCTGCCAGTTGATACTGTCAGCTTTCAGCATAACGTACCTGACCGGTGCTATGTCAAAGAGAGTCTGATAGTGCTGCCGGAGTTTGTCTGCAACGTCATTTACTTTGATGAGCTCTTCGTTTTGTAGCTCAGGTTCAATTTTATGAATCTGCAATTTGTATATCAGCTTTTGATCCCCGACTCTCCCGGTTATGCAGGCGGGTTCAGATTCCTTCTGATTCAGACTTTTTTTCAGCTGTTTTTCGCAGTTTGCGAGCAGTTTTTAACTCGTTCTCATGAGACCTCTGGCGCCTTCCCTCAGCCAGACAGAAGAGCCGGTCGTTGTGGTGCGGTTCCCATACCGGACCATAATTTGGGCGATCATGACTTCTCATTACCATATCGCCAGACGCCTGCCGGTATATGCAGTTCAAACCGGGCACCCTCTCCCGGCGTTCCTGTTTCACAGATACTGATGCCAGTAATGCCCATAATATCTGAGGAGTGAAAGAGCCCCAGACCGGTTCCGGTTCCATCCCCAACGCCCCAGTCAAAAATCTTTTCTTTCATATCATTGGCAATGCCGCTGCCATTATCTTCAACGACCAGAATGCCTTCCGGACCGTTTTGATAAAATGAGACCGTAATCCTGCTGAGATCACCTCCATGCTGCTCGGCGTTGATAAACAGATTGGCAAAGACATTCGCAAACATCATATCGGCATACACTTCGAGAGCAAAGAGAGAATGATCACTCGTAACCGGGATGCTGATTTTCTGCTGAACCTTTTCAACGACGGTCCGGACAGACTCCCAGACCGGTTTATGCACACCAAGACTTTCATAATCGTGGGTGAACCGAATCAGACGCTCAATCGTTTGATGTGCTGACTCACACATGGCAAGTTCCTCATCAATCGGTGCATCCTGTTTTCGTTTCATCCGGATGATTTCCAGTGCTATGCTAAGTGCCATGACCTGATTAATGATGTCGTGCCGGGTTATGCTGGAGAGGAGATGGAGTTTTTTGTTGACCTCCCGGAGCGACTCCTGATACTGATGGATTTCGCTTATGTCACTGATGGAGACAATACAATGAACATGAGGATTTCCTGACTGAATACACCGCCCTAAAAAGTGCAGGTAATGGGTTTCTGAGAGTGAGCTATTGTTCAGAGTGGAGGTAAATTCACAGGGACTGTCAAATTCCGGGCTAAGGGAAGACGCAAATAAAGCGTTAAAGACAGCAAGAGCTTTCTGGTCAAGAAACGCTCCAAGACGCCGTCCGACCATGTGGTCTTCGGTGGTATCGAGGAGTTGGGTGGCACGTTGGTTGAACTGAAGAATGACAGCGTCCTTATCAAGTACCAGATACCCGACCGGTGCTACGTCAAAGAGCGTCTGGTATTGCTGCCGGAGTTCGTCTGCCGCCTGCCATGCGTTTCTGAGTTCTTCGTTTTGCAGGTTCAGTTCGATCTGATGAACCTGCAATTCGTAGATTAACTTTTGCTCCTCGGTTGTCCCGCACAGGCTGGTAGATTCCATCCCTTTTTCTGCCAGTCGCTCTTCTGCTGCCTTTCGCAGTTTATCTCCGGATAGTTCTTCCCTGTTGTTTTTCATGGATTTTTTGAATGTCACGCCTGTTCTTTCCAATGTTCCATGGAGTCAAATTATATAATGTGACTTTTAGCTTGACTATTATTTTACTATGTCAGCATTAGTCAAAAACTTTCCTAAATCCACCCTGTTTCTTTTATTTATCCAGCCGGAAGTGTGCCCGTGAGTGAAGTGGAAGAAGACGCTTAGAGGCGTTACGGGGTGGCAGCCGGCCGGGCGGTTTGACGTAGGACATTACCTGACCCTGCTCCGGCGTGCCTGAGAGGAAGTCAGGTGGGTCTTTGTGCTGGCGAAGAAGGAGAGGAGTGTGAGGGTTGGGTGTGCACCGGTTTACCCGGGGAAGTGACAGTTATCACCAGAACCGGTTCCTCACACTTATTTTTTAATCGTATAGTGGGTATGTGGTCCTGAACCCTTTTTCTCAACAAGACCAAGCATTTCAAGCTTTTTTATCCGCCTTAATACCGTAGTCTTAGAAATTTCCAGCCGTGATGCGAGATCGCTGCTTTTCAATGGCATAGTACGGATGTAACGTAAGCATATCTACTGCGTCATTTTTAGGTGCAACAGTATGAAACAGTAGATGGCAGCGAAGGACAGTTCCCTCCGACTACCTATTATCGCAGTGCAAGGTTTCTTGTAATCTCACGCTGACACAAAACCAGAGGTGAACAATCATCTGCGGCCGTTTTGCATTATATCATATCGACGATGGCACTGAGTTCTTTGGCGTCTATAACCCTCTTGCGTCTTTTGACCCGTCCTACAATATCGGCCCCCAGTCATCCGTTCCGGTCATCACGGGGGCCGGCCCTGAGATGGCATGGGAAGTGGCCGTCTGGGGTATTGCTCTCCGGAATGATAGTTCTCTTCAGATTAATGTCCAGGCCGAGGCACTGGCTGCTGAAGGTTTCTATGGAGATGCCGAACGACACCGGTGCCTGATTCCGGCCAATGGCTATTATGAATGGACAAAGGTTGGCCACCTGAAAGTGCCGTTCTATTTCTCACTGAAGCAGCGGCCTCTCTTCGCCTTTGCCGGGACGCTGGACCGGAAGGGAGAACATTGTGCCATTGTAACGACAGCGGTCACTGAAGAGGCGGCTGGCATTCACGACCGGATGCCGGCCATTCTCAGCCGTTCTGAATACCAGAACTGGCTTTCCGGTACCGGGGAGATCCCCGGTCCCTATGCCGGTGATGATCTGATCTGGCATCCGGTTGGGCAGGCGGTCAATCATCGGTTTGAGGACGACCCTTCGCTTATTGAGCCACTGCCGGAAAGCCGTGAGCAGTGGTGGTGAAATAAAAGTTTGGGTTAGACTGATTGGTTTTAACCGGAAGCGTGCCCGTCATCCGAAGATCACCACTTCATCATGGTGAATTGGTCCGGCGAGATGAGGGCTTATTGATTTTTCAGTGAGCAGATCGATATCCCGGTGGAGGGTACTGGTAAGTTCATCCTCGATACGCACCAGCTGAAAAAGGCTTTTGGGATGATCAAATCTGACCAAAATGTCAATATCACTCCCTGCTCTGGCTTCTCCTCGTGCATATGAACCAAAAATTGCAATACGCTGTGCTCCATGTTTTTTCAGGATTGATATGATAGGTTCCCTGATATTTTGATCTATGTTCTCTCCAGCCATTGATTCACACCAGATATCTCTTGTTCTGTATTTGGACAATCTCCTTCATCATTCTTTTGTATGTGCAGGTGGATTATACGTATTTATCTCCGATAATAACCGTTGCAATGCGCCGGTCGGTCTGGCGGATTATTAGCAGGAGGGTTCCTGGCACCCGTAGCAACCCGGAGATCAATCAACCGTATCCACACCGGCCCGTTCCCAGCCGGATGCGTGCCCATGAATAACGTGATAGGCGACGATTAGAGGCATTTCTTGGTTTTCAGATTCAATATCCTGCGAAGTGAACACTTCCGGAGACCTCGGACTACGTTTAAGGTGATGCTCCGCAAATCTGATTAAACATGGTAAAACGTTACCTGAAAGAATCAACACTTCGAAGAAAAATAAATATTCGGACTGAGATATACGAACCGGAAACCCTGAAGGTCCGTGATGCGCAGTTTAAAAAAATCACTACACACCTCCTGCCGGTCCGGCAGGGCGTCGTTCCCGGACACACTCTGTTCCGTGGCATTCCCGGCACCGGAAAAAGAACCATCGCCCGAAGAACCATCGAATGGCTTTCAGACACACCTGAAAGCTGTATTCCTGTCTTTGTCAGCTGTGGTTTCTTTAGGAACGCGACCTACATCTTACAAGAAATCTATGCCGAAGCCTCAGGGACTGAATTCGAGGGCAAAATGCTAAATCTCAAAACGGTCTCAAGGCAACTCGGCAATCTGCTTGTCAGTGAGAACAAAATACTCATTGTCTGTCTTGATGGGATCAATAGGGTACGGGCTAACAAAGACCTCGATAACGTTATCTCCCGGTTGCTTCAGTTACACTGTGACTATCCGGGCGTTCGTATCAGCATCATTGCGACAGTGAATGATGTTAATTATAACATAAAGGACACCCTTGAGCCCTCCACTCTGTCGCTCTTCCAGCCGGAAGAGATCTGCTTTCCTCCATATACGAAGAAGGAGCTGACATCCATAATGAGTGAAGTAGCCAGTAAAGCCTACTATCCCGGTGTCATATCACAGAGACAAATACGGGAGATTGTCGCCAGTGACCTTCACAAAGGCAGTCTGGTGTTTTGTATAGATCTCTTATTTATAAGCTCTATAAATGCGGAATCCGACGATAATACCGCTATTGAAGATCAGAATATCCGGGATGCTCTCTTATCTACCAGGTACCCGGATCTGTTTAGTATAGTCGAGGTTCTTGAACTACCCGAACTGGTCATCATCTACAATATTGCCAGGAATTTGGAGGAACGCAGTGTCAACGGCCTGCTGAATTCTGCGAAGTACCACATAAACAAAAAACTGAAGACGGAGTTACTCAATTCAGAAACTCTGAATTTATCTCAGGCCGGATGTGAAAAATTGTCATGGGAGGAGTTTACTATGTACCTTGACCGCCTTGAGCTTAATGAGCTCATTGACCTTGAAAAAAGTCTGCAGTACAATGACGAGGAAGAGACTGAGATTGTACTCCGTTTTGATCCCAAAGAGGTTTTAGAGCTTTGCAGGAACGCAGTGAGAGCATAAGTCACCGTTCGTATTGAGGGAACGGTTGCTGAAAGGTCTGATTCGCAAGCCGCATGCACCGTTCTCCCAAAACTTCTCCGGCTCTCTTTTTTTTAAATCCCGTGACGTTCTCTCCCACATCTGCTTCGGGATCATGCCGGCGGTTCTCCGGGACAATGCTAT
>CAZBGM010000052.1:0-9311 GCA_964491505.1 uncultured Methanomicrobiaceae archaeon
TCATCCCGGTGATCGAGAGAATCTCCCTTGATAGAAAGAGCCCCAGACCGGTGTGTTGGTAATATTGCCGATTGAAGATCTTCTCCTTGACATCAGATGGCACACCGACACCATCGTCTTCACAGATCAGTTTGAGACCCTCCGGGGTTTCTTCGCTCGTGAACCGGATAAGGGTTATTTTTTGACCATGACGGACGGCATTGTCAAAGAGATTGAAGATCACCTTCTCAAAGAGGGGATCTGCATAAATTTCGAGATTTTTAACCTCATTTTCCACGTTCAGCAGTTCAAATCCACCAGAGGCAACTGTCTCTACAATTGCTCCCACCGGGTACCAGTCCGGTGACTGGATACCAAGATCCTGATAATCACGGGTGAAGACAATCTGTCGTTCTATCGTTTCGAGAGCCCCGGCAATAATCTTTAAATCCTCCGCAGTCTTTGAATCCGGCGGTATTTTACCTTCTATTTCTATCACATCAACAAACATCTGTGCCGCTGATACCTGATTGATAATATCATGCCGGGTGATAGAACCTAAGAGATTGAGTTTTTTATTAGCCTCCTTAACTGCTTCTTCTGCATTCTTTCTCTCTGTAATATCATTCAGGATGCAATGGGTACGGACAAACGTCCCCTCTCCGTCACGCTGGATTTTTCCGTTGAGCAGCACCGTTTTAACTGTTCCCTCCTTGTTTTTTAATCTAATTTCAGTAGTAACCTCTCCTTTTTCCATAGCGGCTGAGAATTTCTTTTTGCCTTGCTCATAACAATCATCCGGCCAGTAATCTCCAAAAAAGGTTCCAATCACCTCATCTCTGGAATATCCGGTTAATTTCGTCCATTCCGCATTAATGTCAATAAATCTTCCTTCTTTGTCAAGAGACTGATAGGCAAAGGGAGAATTTTCAAACATGCTTCTGAACCTCTGCTCACTCTCTAAAAGCTCATTTCCGGCTATTATTTCACTGGTGAAATCACTTATTGTGCCGGTCAGACCAGTAACAGTATTGTCTTCTGTGATGATGTGACCTGAGAAGCGGAGATAATGTGTTCCCCCCTCAGAATCAACGGAACGGATCGTCTTATACTCTGAAATGCCACGTAAAAGACGCTGAAAATACACTTTAACCATTTCTAGATCATCCGGGTAAATGAATTCAAAGAAACTTTTTCCGACAATCTGCTCAGGTTTCAGTCCGACTATCATTTCACTTGCCGGACTGATATAGGTGACAATGCCGTCTTTATCAACAGTATACACCATCTCGTTGATATCTTCTATCAGACGCTGATACTGCTCCCTGCTTTTTTGAAGTTTTTGTTCAGCCTCTTTTTTCTCGGTAATGTCTGTCATCACGATGATAGATGCGGGTTTTCCCTCATACGTTATCAGAGCACCGTGAATTTCTGTATTTCTCGGCCCTAATTTTGTCTGAATGACGATCTCATAGGTGGGAATAATATCATTTTTTGCTCTTTTCTTCATCATTGAAAGAACAGTTTCGCGTGACTTTGGGGCCGTAAAATCCATTATATCCAAACCAATCATCTGATCCAGTTTCAGATCAACAATGTTTAAGACAGCCTGATTGACATAAAGTATCTTTCCGTTGCTGTGCACGAGAATGTAATCCGGGACGCCTTCAAGAAGGATCCTGTACCGCTCTTCGCTCTCTTTGAGAGCCTCAAGAGTCTTCCTGTTTTCAGTAGTATCCCTGCAGAATGCCACATATTCATCTGGTCCTGACTGTACCCCATTGACTGACAAAAAAAAGGTACTGCCGTCTTTATGGACAGACAAAAACTCGCCCTGTACATACCCGGTTCCGGAGCATTCCCTGAATTTTTCCATGCCACTTTCAAGAGAAGATGAATCGTGAATATCGGCTATGGACAGTGTAAGGAGTTCTTCTTTAGAATATCCTGTCAAATTGCATGCTGATGGATTTACGTCTGTGAAATGTCCTGTTCCGTCTACAACGAAGATTCCTTCGGGAGATTCTCTAAAGTATCTGAGTGCCCGTGCATCCGGTCTGCATTCCTGAGATTCTTCCTTTATCCGGCGGGTGACTGTGCCTGCCTTTTCTGCAAGTTCCCGGGAGAGAATTTCCAGCGGTTTTAACTCCTGCACGTAATATTTCGCACCCTCATTTAAGGCCTTTAACGTCTCACGTTCATCTCCCTGATCATACATCAGGATGAACGGAGAGGTGATTTTATTTTTAATAAGCTCCTGATAAAGTTCTAATCCTTTCATATCTGAAAGGGTGAAGAATGAGCATATCACGTCATATTTTTTCCCGGAAGCAGCTTCCAGTGCTTTTTTTCCGGAATCTGCCATATCAATCGCAAATGTATTATTTATCTCTGATATTGCGCTCTTTAATTCAGTTGTCAGAGTCCTGTTTCCTGAAATAAGAACTGACGTTTTTTCAGGCATGGTGTATCAAAGATTGAATTTACCGGATAAATATTTACCGGCCTATTGTCGTTTACGAATGTTGTCTCTGCTTTTATCCGGGCAACTCCCGTTCAGGCAGTTTTCAGACCAGCCGCCACATTCCTTCCGGCACCAGAATCTCAAAGCGTGCTCCCTCTCCTGGCACACCTGTCTCAGTAATACTCATCCCGGTAATCGAGAGAATCTCTTTTGATAGGAAAAGGCCCAGACCCGTGTGCTGGAAATACTGACGGTTGAAGATTTTCTCCTTGACATCGGCCGGAACACCAACGCCATCATCTTCACAGATCAATCTGAAACCCTCCGGGGTTTCTTCGCCGGTAAATCTGATCGTGGTAATTGTTTCGCCGTGGCGTACGGCGTTGTCGAAGAGATTATAGATCACCTTCTCAAAGAGTGGGTCTGCGAAGATTTCAAGGTTTACTACCTGATTATCCACCGTCAGGCCGTCATACGCTCCGGAGGTGATCCCTGATACGATTATGCCCACATTAAACCACTCCGGCGCCTGCATGCCGAGATCCTGATAATCACGGGTGAAGACAATCTGCCGTTCTATTGTCTTAAGCGCCTCTCCAACGATCTTCAGATCCTCAGCAGTCTTTGAATCCGGCGCGATGGTACCCTCCATCTCTATCACATCAACAAACATCTCTGCCGCTGACACCTGATTGATAATATCATGCCGGGTAATGCTTGACAGGAGATTGAGTTTTTTATTGACCTCCTGTAAAGCCTTCTCAGCCCGTTTACGTTCGGTATTATCCAGTGACGCATTGGCCAGATACAGCAGTTCTCCGGTTGCGGGGTCCTTTATCGTGAAAATTATCGTATGCACATCGACCAGTTTGCCGGTCGAATGATTGATATACTGGAGATCGCCCTCCCAGGAACCCTTTTCCTTCCATATCGGCAATAATTCAGATGCGACTTTTTCCTTCAGATGTTCAGGAATGAAATCCAGTATGTCATGAGTGATTGCTTCTTCAGGAGTTATGCCAACCAACCGGGCTCCCGCTTCATTGAGGAAGATTATCCTGCCATCAAGTGTGGCCAAAGTGATGAGTTCTCCGGAGTGGCGCACAATCGATGCCAGTTTCTGAAGTTCCCGTTCTGCCTGTTTTTGTTTGGTGATATCTAGTGAAATATTGACCAGATACAGCAACTCTTCGGTTTCGGAGTCATGAATCGTGAATATCATCGCATGCACATCGACCGGGTTGCCGGTTGATTGGTTGAAATACTGGAGATCGCCCTCCCAGGTACCCAGTTCCTTCCATAGTGACAATAATTCAGACGTAACTTTTTCCTTCAGCTGTTCAGGAATATAATGTAGTAAGTGTTGAGATACGATTTCCTCAGGAGTTGCACCAAGCATCCTGGCCCCCGCCTCATTGATGAAGGTGATGGTACCATCAGGCGTGGCCAAAGAAATAAGTTCTTCGGAGTGGCGCACAATCGATGCCAGTTTCTGAAGTTCCCGTTCAGCCTGCCTGGCTTCGGTGATGTCTCTGACAATTCCCAGAACCTCATCTTCACTGAGCGCTACCATCCGTGCTTCAAAGTCCCTCGCGCCCTGAGGGAGTGAAAGCTCGTATTCGAACTGCTGGAGGGTATTTGTTCTGATTGCCTCTTCGATATGATGCATGATTGCATCTGTTGATTCTTTCGTAAAACTGGTGTCGCGAATGTTTTTCCCGATGATCTGATCCACAGGAATGGCAAGAACATCTGAATCAGGCACCCTGAAATCATGATACACTCCCTCACCGGAGATGGTAAACATCATATCTGGCAGGGCATCAATCAGCACCGCATTTCTGTGTTCACTTTTCTGGAGTGCCTGTTCAGCAGCCTTTCGTTTGGTGATGTCCCGGATAATAGAAATTAAAACCTTTTTTCCGAGAAGCGTAATGGAAAGGGTGTTTATCTCCAGTGGAATAGTGGTTCCGTCCTTTCTCCGGTGCTCTGTTTCAAAGGTTGCATGACCCGTCGTCTGTACTTCTCTGATGATCTCATCAAATGGCCGGCTGAAATAATCGGTATCGATATCAAGCGGGCTCATCCGGAGGAGTTCGTCTTTCGTGTACTGAACCATCCGGCAGGCTACTTCATTGACATCAATAAATCTGCCGGGATAGCCATTCTCCTGTATCTCAAGAATTTCAATGCCGTCATTTGCTTTATCGAAAATTGCATGGAATCTCTGTTCACTCTCCCGTAACGCCTCCTCGGTCTTCTTCTGTCCGGTGATATCAAGTCCCATTCCCAGAATATATGGTTCGTTGTCGATCTGCCTGAGATTTGCCGATAAGAAGAAGGGTACTTCTCTTCCGTCTTTGGTTACAATCGTGGCTACTGTTTCGGAATATCCCTCAGAAAGGGCTCTCTCTATGGCGGCTGATATCCGGTTCCGGCTTTCTTCTGAGAAGAAGTCCTCAGGGTGCATCTCCGTTATTTCTTCACCCGAATAGCCGGTTAGTGTCTCTAAATTATCATTCCAGCGGATAAATCTGCCCTGCCGGTCAAACATATAGAAGATACCGGGCAGACTGGAGAGTATCGACTCAACTATTTCCTTCTCATGAATAAGAGCTTTTTCAGCCTTCTTCCGGTCGGTGATGTCCCGGGCAACGCCGATCATGACATTCTTATTCTGAAGTATGACGATATGTGAGTTGATCTCCACCGGTATGATAATACCGTCTTTTCTCACCAGTTCGGTCTCAAATGTTGCGGTTCCCTTTCTCTTCAGTTCATCTATGGTAATGTCAGCGGGAGGATTATGATAACCGGTTGAAAAATCAGGTGGTGAATGCCGGAGGAATTCTTCCCGGGTATATTGCTGCATCCGGCAGGCAATATCATTGACGTCAATATATTTTCCGGGATTCCCGTCTTCTTTTATCTCATGGATGTGTATCGCATCGTTGGTATTGTTATAAATCTCACGGAATTTTGTCTCACTTTCCTGCAGTTCGTTCTCTGCCTTTTTCCGCTTGATATCAGATAATAACCAGATTACAAGCAGAATAAGGCCAATAATGACACTGATGAAAATGACTGTGGTGGATAAGGCAATCTCAGAAGAAGCACCGCTTGCAGCAAGAATCTCAGAGAGGGGTGTAGAGAGCCCGATAGTCCAGGTATATTCTCCAACCCGTACGGGGGTCCATGCAGCAATTTCCGAACCTTTTTCCGGCAGCCAGATGTAATAGCCTGTTCCTTCCCGGGCATTGGAGACGTCTGTGGTCATCTCCTCAAAATGACTGGCTCCGTTTTGCTCCTGTATGGCAAAAATTTCAGCCATACTTTTTCCCCGGTACTCATCAGGAAAATCTTCACTCTGGTCAAATACAACATGATCCGGCGCATAAATCCAGGCATCACCGTTACTGAGCAGATGGATGGGTGCAATAAATTTTATAAAAATTTCCTGTTCGATGGCTGAGATATCAGATCGCCCGAGGACTTCGGTCTGCTGGTAGACATATTCCTGTATAGCCCGTGCTGCTTCACGTACGACCTCCAGTTCTGTTTCCTGATAGGAAGTTGTCGCAGTATCAGTAACGACATTGTTTACGGTAAAAACATAAAACAGAGCAAGTCCAATGAGCAGGATAAACGTCAGTATCACAAGAATATGCTGGAAACTTACCTGTTTGAGCAACTTCGGCAGTCCCTGAAGGGGTTTATTTTCTACTGGGTTAGATTCTGTTTTCCTGCGGGTCATAATATTGGTTCCATATGTTTGAATCCTTTATTGATTTCTGAAGGGTGAGATTTTTTATCTGGCACAATATTTTATCTCTGCTTTTTCTGTCATCCCAGAAATTGAGTGCCAGTTCTAATAATCTAATTTCATCTATCGTCGAAATGATTGTTATATATTATGGGTATCGGACCCTGTTGCGGTGCATACTCATCATACCAGGCCACAGCACCGTCATGCTCATGTCTCCGGCGACTCATTTCTCTCATCCATTCAATTGCAGCCTCAGTCGTCGGGAAAGGGTGACATTGGCAGCATTTCCGGTCATGGCCAAAACATCGCTCGTTGATTATCTGAAGCTATCTCTGGATGTTATCAGGACGGTTAAATTCAAGACTCGTAATCTATGTCTGGACACGGAATACAGATGTGATACGTGGTCCCCTTTCCTTCCAGCAGTTCAATAGTTCCCCCAAGCTGAACCGTTACCACATTATAGATCATGCTAAGCCCCACCGATTCTGTAGTACTCAGATCCATATTCACAGGCATACCCATACCATCATCACTGATATCAAGACAGAGCTGCTCAGGTTCTTCAGAAATCAGAATGGTAACGGCGCCCTGTTCTTTGTCTGAAAACGCATATTTCAGGACATTTGTCAGGATTTCACTCAGCACGAGACTCAGAAGCACTGCCTTATCCATCGGAACAACGATGCCCTCTCCTCCTTCAACGGTATAAGTAATATACACCCGGCCAATTTCTGAGGTCAGAATTTCGCGGGCAAGAAGTAAAAGATGGTCGTGCAACCGGATGCCGGTCAGTTCTCCGGACTGATAGATATTTTCATGCACCAGAGCGATGGCACGAATCCGGGTTTCCATATCTGAAAGAAGACTTTCGGCAAGGGGATCACTGGCGAGCTCGTCCTGATGGCTGATCTCCTCGAGCGTCATCATCGAAAGCAGCACCTGAAGGTTGTTATTCACCCGGTGATGGATCTCACTTAACAAGGCACCCCGTTCTGCAAGGCTCTGTTTTAACTCATCCTCCGCCTTTTTCCGGTCGCTGATATCCCGCACAATTGATACCCCCAGCGTTCTGCCACCGGATTCAAAGATTGTCACACTTATTTCAACCGGCAGACTCCTCCTGTCTTTTGTGAGGTGAGCCCACTCAAATGTTATTACCGGCCTGATCTTCAGTTTTTCAAGCATGACAGAGAGAGACGTTTCATAGTCAGGATCATTGAGATCCATTATAGTGTGTTCTGGAAATTCTTTGCTGGTATACCCAAGCATCTTCGACGCTGCCGGATTTGCCAAAAGAATGCGCCCCGGAAAACCATCCGGATCCATCTCATGCAGATAGATAGCGTTGTTGGCCGTCTCAATGAGAGTTCTGAATTTATACTCACTCTCCCGGAGTGCTTCTTCATCCTGATGTCTTTCAGTAATATCAGAGAAAACTGTTACAAAATACCCTTCTTTCTGGGAATAGACAGAGACAGAGAAGTATTGATCCAGTGGCTCATAGTAGGTCTCAAACGTTTCCGGCACCTCAGTTTCGGCCACCCGGGCATAGATTTCCAGATAGGGGGCTTCATCCTGCCCATAGACCTCCCGGCCCGTTTTCCCAACGATATCCACAGCTGAAAGGCCGAGAATCTTTTCATACTCCGGGTTAACCTCCAGAATACGGTAATCTACCGGGACGTTCTTTTCATCATAGATGATCTGGTGAAGGGCACTGCCCTCTGCCATATGAGTGAAGAGGCGTTTATACTTCTCCTCACTGTCACTGACCTTACATTCTGCATCACGGAGTGCGGTGATATCGGTCTGGACCGAGAGCGAGTGCAGAATCCGGCCTTCACTGTCGGTTACGGTCTCCACATTCAGAAGAACCTGCCGTCTGCTTCCGTCCTTTGAGAGGATGGTCAGTTCCTGATTATGTACTGAGCCCTCCTGTTTCCACTTTGCGAAGGTTTTTTCGGCATCATCCTGAGATTCAGGCGCATAAATCATCTTCAGGGGTTTTCCAACCAGTTCCTTATAGGTATAACCAAAGAGTTGAAGCGCCGTTGCATTGATGTTGAGGATAGTAAAGTCCTCTGCTATCATATAACAGGGATTCGGGTTTTCTTCGAAGAAGATCCGGAAGCGTTCTTCACTTTCGAGGAGACCACGCGTTTTCTCGTCCACCAACCGGCCAAGAGCCAGACGACTGATAAGGATCAGGTAACAAAGGACCGTAATCAGAATGACAACGAGAAGAGTCAGCAGTTGGAAAACGGAGAGTTCGTCTGCGACAAGGGATCCCCATCCACCAACCGGGCACCCGGCAATCTGCCAGGTTTCATCCTCAAGAGTCATATTAATTATGCCACTACTCTCGTCAAATTCCTCCGGGTTGCCATAAAAAACTCCCCAGTCATCATTTCTCATTGCGATCTCATAGGGGAGGTCCGGGGCTGAAAGCCCGGTTTCATTATAGATCGGAGGCATATCGATAGCGATTGTGGTCAGGCCCCAGAAGGTACCGGTCTCCCATGTCCCGTCCATGAATATCGCCCGGCTGATGACAAGTCCTTTCCCACCCTGCCGAAGGTCTATCGGGCCGCGAATAGAGAGTTTTTTGCCGGATAAGAGCTGTTCATTCTGCTCGATAACCGAAGGGCGGGTGTCATTAAGAAGATTATGGCCCAAAGTCGCTTCGTTTGTTAGATACGGATAGACATAGGTCTGGACTCCGTCCGGTGCCGCCGCCAGATTCCGGATACCCGGTGTGCTCTCATAGAGTTCGGCAGCAAACAGATCAAATCTTTTCTCAAGGCGCTCCGGAGAAGGATCCATGAGAATATAAGAGTGCAGTCCCTGAACCAGAGCAATGCGACGATCCAGTGCGTTCACGAAACTGTTTGCATAGCGGGCAAGATCGGAGGTGACTGTTTCCTTCTCACGGGTAATCAGATGATCTTCATACGCAAGACCGATCTGCCACCAAGCAATCAACAAAACAAGAGCTATCAGGAGTGAGAGGAAAGCGGCGTAAGCTTTTGGATTGGATTTTTTCAGCTCGGTTAGGGGATTCATATTCATCTCCACCTGAAGGCTGGTGATAGAATCACC
>CAZBGM010000053.1:0-9146 GCA_964491505.1 uncultured Methanomicrobiaceae archaeon
AGTGCTTTCGATCAAATCATCTCAGATCTGAAAATTCCACTCAGCCCCCAACAGCACGATGACATTCTGTATTACCTTCACCGCGATTATATTGGCAACGGTCGTATTGACGCCATCATGCACGACCCCCACATTGAAGATATCTCCTGTGATGGTGTCGGAACACCGGTTTTTGTCTACCATACCCGCTACGAGTCAATGGAAACGAACATTAGCTACAATTCAGCCGTAGAACTTGATGGTTTTGTGACCCGCCTTGCTCAGCGAACCGGCAAATATATTTCCATCGCTGAACCGGTGCTTGATGCCACCATGAAAGATGGATCACGTGTTCAGATGACACTGGGTACGGAAGTCACGGCCAGGGGTTCAACCTTTACTATCAGAAAATTCAGGGACGATCCCATAACGCCAACGGATTTAATCGAATGGGGAACCTTCTCCGCCGAAGCCATGGCATTCATCTGGCTCATGGTAGAGAGTGGGAAATCCTGTATCTTTGCCGGGGGAACCGCCTCAGGCAAGACAACATCTCTTAATGCGATCTCGCTTTTCATCCCGCCAAGAGTCAAAATTGTCAGCCTGGAAGATACCCGTGAACTGAAACTCCCCCACCTGAACTGGATTCCATCAATCACCAGAAATTCCTATGACCCTGATGGAAAAGGAGTCATCGATATGTATGAACTCTTACGGGCAGCGCTTCGGCAACGTCCCGAGTATCTTATTGTCGGAGAAGTCAGGGGTCATGAGGCGCTGACACTTTTTCAGGCGATGAGCACCGGCCATATTACCTATGCAACGATGCATGCAGACTCAATCGAAAGCATTGTTCATCGTCTTGAAAATCCACCTCTCAACGTTCCACGTACCATGCTGGATGCCCTTGATATGGTTAGTATTCAGGTTCAGGCGCGTGTGGATGGTAAAAGAGTACGGCGTACCAAACGGATAGTCGAAATTCTCTCCTTCGATACCCACACCCATGAAATGATCACAAATGAGGTCTTCAGGTGGGATCAGCCAACTGACACCATCCTGTTTAGCGGCACGTCGTACCTCCTCAAAAAAATCTGCGATGAAAAGGGATATTCTGAGACAGAAATCCATGAGGAGCTAGGGCGCCGGACAGAGGTTCTGACATGGATTCAGAAATCCGCAATCCGGAATTATCGGGACGTCAGCACTGTATTTACTGATTATTACCACGACCCGGAGGAGCTGTTTCATCGTATCAGGGGGAATGAACTCTGAAAGCCTTTCAGCGCTGCTCCCTGTATCTCTTCGGCAGATATTTTCAGACAAGGAGTGGCGCCAATCCTTCTCTTCGCAAAACACTCATGGCAGCACGGGTGTATATCCCACCGGAATGCTATCTTGCGACTGTCGCCATGAGTTCATTACTGGTTGGCCTGAGTGTTGGATCCCTTCTCTCTGCCATTTCGCTTTTAATTCTTTCACAGGAATTTTCAGGTGCTTTGCTTATTGGTGCCGGAACCGGAATCGCTGCAACATTTCTGGCGTGGAGAATCCTACTCTGGTTCCCATCCCTTCGGGCACAGGAACGACGACACAATATCGATGCCACACTCCCCTATGCCATTCGTTACCTGACGACAATGTCAGTAGCAGGAATCACGCCCGCTGCATGTTTTCGGGCACTTGGTGAAAGCAGAATGTACGGAGAAAGTGCTGCTGAAGCACGTTTCATCTCCCGTGAAACAGATATTTTTGGGAAAGACCTGACCCGTGCAATGCGCACAGCAGCCGAATATACACCGTCTTTGCGGATGAAGGACTTTCTGCAGGGGTCAGTTGCTGCAATCTCAGGAGGAAACAGCATCAGCCAGTATTTCAGGATAAAAAATGTCCAGTATATGCAGGAGAACAGGCAGTCTCAGAAAGATTTTCTTGAGACACTGGGACTTGTTGCAGAAAGTTATGTAACGACACTGGTTGCCGGATCTCTGTTTCTGCTCATTCTTGAGGCAGTTGTCTCAGCAATGCGGGGCGGCGAGGTGCCACTGATTCTCTACATTATCATCTTTGGGATTGTTCCCCTGGGAAGTGCCCTCGTTATCCTGATAATAAAGACCCTCACTCCGGAGATGTGATACGAGTGAAATCAATCTCTCTGCCATCAGACGGAAAAGAAAGAAAAGTGGCAGGTACACCATCAGATAATGACCCGACATTCATTCAAAACAGAGACCAAAGAATACAGGAGCGCCTTTCAAAGATTAAATCGCATGAGGTGGGTTTGTGGTATTTTATCTCTCATTGCAGAAATGAATGTATCAAAAATCCACGTATTGCCTTCAATTTCACCATTCCATTGGCATTGCTCATTGCAGTTGTGCTCTTTTCTTTCACTCATTTCGTGGAGACATGTCCACTGAAGACAGAAGATATTCTCGTAGTCTGTGTGGTGGTGTTGCTAACTCCTGTCGCGTTACTCGACATTGCAGCATCACGCCATGAAAAAAATCTGGAAACAGCCCTTTCAAACTTCTTCCGTGACCTTGCGGGAATGAGTACAGCCGGCATGACCCTCCCAAATGCAGTCCACACGCTTGCCGAGGGAGAATACGCAAACCTAACAGAATACATCCGGCGTCTTGATGCAGAGATGTCATGGAATATTCCTTTTGTTGAGGCATTGCTCCGGTTTGGAGAAAGAATAGGAACAAAGCTTTCCCGCCGAAGTACTGATCTCATCGCCCATGCATCAAACGCCGGAGGCAATATCAGTGAAGTTCTCCAGTCAGCGTCAGAAGATGCCTGGGATTACATCTTACTTCGAAGAGAGCGTGAAAATGGCATGATAATCTATGTAATTGTAGTTGTCATCTCTTTCTTCGTCTTTCTCTTTGTTATAGCAATCATCACCGGCACATTTCTCAAAACGATGGCAGAAGCCGGCACATTCTCTCTTTCCGGCGGCACAACAACGGCTGATATTGATACTCTTCGCAGGCTTTTCTTTGACGCAGCATTGATTCAGGGGCTTTGCTCAGGATTAGTCGCGGGCCAGATGGGAGAGGGACGGATAATCGCAGGAACAAAATACGCTGTTCTGCTGATATTCGTCGCATGGGTTGTCTTCAGACTAATAATCTGACCAGAACAGACATCAACACAGATTACACAGATCAAACCATGCCGGAACAGAGCCGAAGCTTACCATTCGGGCTGTTTCACTTCTTTCTCGCAGAAAAAAACAAAAAATAAAATGAATTGAAATTAGCTGAAATTATCCAGTTTATATCCCTTCTCAAAAAGCAGCTTCATAACACGTTCGCGATGGTTGCCCTGTAATTCAATAGAGCTTCCTTTTACTGTACCGCCGCAGGCAAGTTTTCCTTTGAGAAACTTCTGGAGTTCATCAAGATCAATCTCATAAGGGTCCAGACCACCGACAACCGTCACTTCTTTTCCGTAACGCCTTCGGTTAATCTTGACACTAATTTGCTGCTGTTCTTTTGCAACTTCTTCACAGATACAAAGTTCTTTGGGCAGTCCACACTTGGGACAAATACCACCAGTCATTACCAGTACATTCAAACTGTGGTTATATATTTGTTAGCATAATCTACACACATCAAAACCCCTGCCTTTTTTTTCCTCACCTGCCAAATTCAGATACAGAAAGAGAGACTGCACCGTATCTATGTCAATAATGGTTCTCGGGACTTCGTCCCACGTTGGAAAAAGCATCACCGTGGCGGCACTCTGCCGTGCGCTTCGAAACAGGAATATCCCTGTAGCACCGTTTAAGTCTCAAAATATGAGTCTCAACTCATTTGTTACTGAAAATGGGGCTGAAATCGGCATTGCACAGGCCATGCAGGCATTTGCCGCTGGCATTGCTCCGACTGCCGAGATGAATCCGGTGCTCCTAAAACCAAAAGGGGACCGGACTTCACAGGTTGTTTTGCTAGGTAAGCCTTACCGTGACGTAGAGATTGGCAATTACTATATGGAAACAGATGAACTGCTTGCCATTGCTCTTGATGCCTATCACCATCTCGAAGATGAATACACCAATATTGTCGTCGAAGGTGCCGGTGGGGCAGCAGAACTCAATCTCTACGACCGTGATATCGCAAACATTCTCCTTGCAAAGAGCCTCAGACTCCCCATTGTGCTCGTTGGTGACATCGAACGGGGCGGTATCTTCGCACAGCTCTATGGCACCTGGATACTCCTGCCTGAAGAGGTCAGACCGCTTGTTGTCGGTTTTATCGTCAATAAATTCCGTGGGGATCCTGCACTCTTTGAAAAAGGAGTGACCGAGATTGAGCGGCTTACTGGCCTGCCGGTGCTTGGTGTCGTACCTTTTACCAACATCCCGCTTCCCAGCGAAGATTCCCTTTCCCTACAGGATAAGAAAGCAGGGGAAGCTCCGGTGAAGATTGCCATTCTCCGGTTGCCACGGATATCAAATTTTACCGATTTCGAACTGCTTGAACGGCATGCGTCGGTCACCTACGTACAGCCCGGCACCTCTCTGCAGGGCTTTGACGGCATCATTTTGCCGGGCACAAAAAATACCATCAGCGATCTTGCCGTACTTCGTGAATGTGGATGGGACCAGGAGATCGAAAAAGCACACCAAAAAGGTGTCCCCATTATCGGCATCTGCGGCGGGTATCAGATGTTAGGTACACGTATAGAAGATAGTGGCACAGAAGGAGAAGGTGGGGTCTTCCAAGGTCTGGGACTCCTTGATATTTCTACTACATTCAAAGGCTACGACAAAACAACAGTTCAGGTCAACAGAACCGCAACCGGGCCGGGACCCATTCTCGAAGGCATCGGCACAGTGCAGGGTTATGAGATTCACATGGGCGAAAGCACGTTTGGCAACCATGCCGTCCCCGCTTTTGGCACAGAAGGAGCAGCTTCAGAGGATGGGATGGTGTTTGGCACCTACCTTCATGGTCTTTTTTCGAATGCCAATGCCTGCAACGCCCTTCTTGAATATCTCTGCACCAAAAAAGGCATTCCTTTTGAGAGAATAGACGAAGAGACCGCAGACGCAGACTATGATGCCCTTGCTGCTCACTTTGAAGAGCATGTTGATATTGAAGCGCTACTTCCCTTCTTTCAAACGCCGAAAACCCCTTGAAACAGAGCACGGCAGACAAATTAACTGATAACAGAGAGAAAACTCCGGTACCCTTCTCCTGAGGCATCGTCACATTTTACCGCCGTGACTTTATCCATTTCAACAGCCCCTGTTGCCCGCGAAGCAATACAACAGGCGCGGGCGGGTGAGGGTTTCCAGACGCCACCCTCCTCAAAAGCTACCGAATGCGCACAGAAGCGGCAGTAGGCCGGTTCGCGCTCCTGTGATGCGGTGCACTGCACAGTTCCATCCCGGACAGGAAGAAGACGCGTCTTTTTGCTCAATCGAGATTGACCATCTGGTCCCGGTTCTCTTTGTTACACTCAAAATTCCGGCAAAACTCCGGGCGGGTCTCATAGATCATACACCGGTACTCCTCACCTTCTTTTACCTCACAGAGAAACGGACACCAGTTTTCATGAGGAGGTGGATGGCCGTCCTCATCGAATATATCACGGTATTGCTTTTCAATTGTAGCATAACAGGTCTCTTTCCCCAGTTCGTGGATCACCGCCACTTTATTACCCGGCATCACCGCCTTCACTTTTACGTATCTCCCCAGACCCATGCAACAGCGACCACAGAGATCACACACAAAATCTTCAGCCATAATGAGTGGTTCTGCTTCCAACCACGAAAAACTCTTCGGAAGAAAACAACGCAGACCTCCAAACCAGTATGACCAACCCGAACCTCTTATCCCGAACCAGCGACAACAGAGAATAGAATGAAAGTCTGTATTATGTGCGGGGGAGAAGGCACCCGGCTACGCCCCCTGACCTTCGAACGACCCAAACCCTGCATTCCTATTGTAAATATTCCATCAATCCGCCATCTGGTATCACATCTTTCAGACCTTGGATTCAATGATATCATCATAACACTCGGATACAAAGGCAACGAAATCAAAGAAGCACTCGGAGATGGGTCTCTCTGCGGCGCTGATATCACCTACGTACACGAAGAGACGAAACTCGGCACGGCAGGCAGTGTGAAGAACGCTGAAGAGTATCTTTCAGACTCACCGTTCCTGGTAGTAGGCGGGGATCACGTGACTGATCTCGATCTCCTTTCGTTCTATCGGGAGCACAACAGGACCAATTCGCCGGTCACCATCGGACTACTTTCTATCGACAACCCTGAAGATTACGGTATTGCCGAGATCGATGTGAACTATCACATCAGACGGTTTCTGGAAAAACCCGGCAGAGGCGAGATCTTCAGCAATCTTGCAAGCACCGGGATGTATGTCTGCAATCCGGAGATCTTTGACTATATCCCTGAAAATACCAAGTATGACTTTGCAAAGGATCTCTTTCCCGATCTGATGCGGCAGGGAAAGACGCTGAATGGCTGGCTGGCACGGGGCAACTGGAACGATGTGGGCAACCCAGGATCACTTCGCGAGGCTGAACGCTGGAAACTCCAGGAAGTTCTCTACACCACAATTCAGGGAGATCTTACCGCCCGTGATGCCCATATCCTCGGCCCGGTGACCTTTGGGTCAGGTGTCGAGGTGGGCAAAAACTCCCGGATTATCGGCCCCGTTTCAGTAGGTGCCGGAACAGTCATCGGCGAGAATGTCCTCATCGGTCCGTATACGAGTATCGGTGAGCACTGCCGGATAGAGAACGAGGCCAAGGTCTTCTCGTCCTCGCTCTACGACGGCGTAACCATCGGAGAGAGATCGACTGCGAGCGGGTCGATTATCGACAACGGGGCAGCTATTGGCAGCGACTCCACGATTGAAAATAATACAGTGATTGGGCCCCGGGCAGTACTCGGAAAGGGCGTCGTGGTACATGCCGGGATGCGTATCTGGCCGGAAGTTACCGTTAAAGACGACAGCATCGTTACTGAATATCTCCTCAACGAGGCCTTCGACTGCACCTGTGGCGGTTCCTGAAGCCCACATTTTTTTATTCCCAAAAACGGTCAGGCTGGCATCGTCTGCGCACCCAGAAAAGAAAGGAATACCGGCGTTACGAATGCTTCAGAAGCCGGTGGGTAATCTCAACGAGCGGATGACGGGCATAATCTAAGATTTTTATATCGCTGAGTGTCTTCAGGTTCATCTGCCGTGCCGTACGCTCAAGACCAATCTCCATATCCTCGTCTATATCGATAACATAGGCATCCAGTTTTTTTATGCCGAGGCGCTGTGCCGCCACCGCCCGGTGGTGACCGTCTACCAGAAGTTTCCGGCCCGGAAGACTTACGACAATGAGCGGTTCAGCAAGACCCATACGGATCTCATACATCCGGCCTTCAAGCTCATCCTGATATATTTTTGACTGGGTCGGGATAAGATCATCAATAACCACACTCTCACGCCCGAGGGTCGGTTCGATATCATGAATCTGCTTGAGGGTGTCAATAAATTTAAACACTTTCTCAGGAGAGACATGCTCGATCTGGGACCGGAGGACATCGGTATTTGAGATAATGCCGATAAGGTTGTTATTTGCATCGACTACCGGCAGTTTCTGGATACCGGAACGAAAGATAACCCGTGCAGCATCAGACATTGCCATCTGCGGATCCGCGACAATCAAGTGGCGTGACATAATCGTATTCACCGGGTCAGAAGGAAATACAAAGAGCAGATCCCGGGCTGAAATATATCCAACAACCTTCGTTCCGTCAACGACCGGAAACCCATCGTGATTTGTCGTTCGAATCGCCTCGATTACAGCCTTTGCCGTGCCATGAGCATCGATTGTTACAACATCGTAGGTCATATAATCTTTGACCTGCTTTCGTTCCATTGACAACAAGATTAGCTGTTGCAGGACTTCAAAGGTTCGTCACTGCCAGATTTCTAACAAATAATCAGATCCACTGAAAGGACGATGCCATCGTCTGCTGTTGACATTGGAATGAAAACCTGGAAAAAAGGTAGCCATAGAAAGTGCTCCTATGACGAAGGCGGAAGGTAAAAACGATGAAATTGAGGAGGATTCTTACAAATTCCCAGTTCATCGTTCATTTATGAGTTTGGCAGACAATCACTGAATGGGTATTCTACTGCCGGTTTCTTCAACTATCTGTTTCAGACGCACTTCCAGGACACCATTCTTAAAGCGTGCCTTTGCCTCTTCTTCAGTAACCGGGGATGGCAGCTTCACCGTCCGCTTCATCTTCCCATAGCATCGCTCACGAACATAGTACCCTTCATCCTCTTTCTCGTCTTCTTCGGATCGCTCGCAGGTAATCTCAACTGTTGTGGGATCAATCAGGTGCAGGGAACAGTCATCCCGCTTCGCGCCCGGCAGATCGGCAATGACCAGGGTTTCGCCGTCGTTCTCTACTACATCAACCCTGAAATCAGGCCGGAATCCAAGCCCCATGCGTCCGGCCAGCGCCGGCACACACCGCTCACTAAGTGCGTTTGCAAGTCGCTCTTCCACTGTCGCCATCAGTTCATCCATCTCGTTCCAGAGATAGTCAACCGGATATCCTCGGAATTTTCGCATTCTGATTTCACTCCCTGTAAATCCTTGACAGGATTGCTGATTTACACCAACATCCTAACGTATTGTTACCCTTTATTATACTTAAAGTTTATTGACACCCACCCAGATCATCGAAAAGTCTCATCAGAAGTAAACCGCCTTCCGGCCGGCCCTGAAGCTTCAAAACATGGTCAAAAGACAAGATTACTTAAGCATCCTGCAGTAGACATATAGGTAGATACGATGGCTCAGAAAAAGAAGAAAACAACGAATAATAAAGACTGGACAACAATTGCCACCCGGGCATTTGTTGTTATCATTCTTATCAGCTGTGTCGTGGGTTTTTCCCTGACCACTGGATTTTTCTCAATATTCAAGAGCGGTAAAGTCGGTGATATCGCCTACATCAGCTACACGGTCGTCAACCCAGACGGCACGCCGGTCCTGACATCCGATCAGTACATCGCCCAGCAGGCCTACGAGGCAGGTCTCCCCACCGGCCTTACACAGCAGATGGCCATTGAGATAGGTATGCAGAAGTCCAGTGCTGAAAAGGAACC
>CAZBGM010000054.1:0-9130 GCA_964491505.1 uncultured Methanomicrobiaceae archaeon
TCGGTTCATCCCCATATGCACGGGGAACTCTCTTCCACTTATATATCAGGAAAATAATTATATATTAATCATTTGTTTTCTTCACATTTTTTGCCTTCTTTGTCTTCTCATCGGGGAGAAACGAGATCAGTTTAATACCATCCATTTCTCTTGGGATGCGTCGGTTTGTTCCAATAGTTTCAAAATCAAACCCCGTATCGTTGGGTGTGTGCCAGGCCATAACTGCATTCCCCCGGCCAACACCAATACGAACCTGATCCCAGATCATCTCACGCACCTTCACCGAAAAGTTTCCGGCATACACCCCGGCCCGTAGCTCAACCATCCAGACTGCAAGACGGCCCCGCAGTGAGGGTGGAGCCTTCTCCAGAACAATCATAACAAAACCCATTATGTTCTGCTTATCTCCCGGTTTTCCAGGGTCTCATTCTACTCTTCAGCCTCTTTCGTGAGCAATTCTTTTCAGTCCGCTTCATTATCATCACTGCACATTCAACATCATTGCTCTCATGGATCAACAAAAGCCGGCGGGACCATATCATCATACGGCCGTGGAACCTCAATACCTCCAGCGTCTAAAACCTCCTGAATCGTTGGAATAATCCGGTCCAGAATCCGCTGTGACCTGAAATAATCCCTACAACGATGACGCACTGCCCGTTCAGGCTCATCCGGTGCTTCTGCCGCAACAGAAAATGCCGCCGGAACCACTGTCTCAAACTTAAACAGGTCAGCCACATCATACACAAAGGAGAGCGGTTTTCCCGTATGTAAAAAACCAATTGCCGGTGAATACCCAGCCGCCAGCACAGCTGCCTCAGCAATACCATAGAGACAGGAGGTCGCCGAACTCAGGCAGCGGTTCGGTAAGTCAGCCGCACTCCAGTTTCCGGGATCATACCGGCGTCCGTACCAAGCCACACCCGTCTCCTCAGCAAGCTCCTGATACCGGCCCCTCACCCGGACGCCCTCAAGCCCTCGTAACTGATTCACCGAGAGATCTGACGGAAGATCCTCCTTAAACCTGTACTGAAACATCCTACGGACAATCCTTAGCCGTGCCGTCGGGTCAAGGGCCAGAGCTGCCTGATATAACAACTTGTCAGAACGGGAACCGCCCGGATATCCTGATGAATATACCCGAACCCCACCCTCTCCGGTCCAGACCAGAAGGCACCCTGTACGAGCTGCCAGAACAACCGCTGCATGAGAGACGCGTGTCCCCGGCTCCAGCATCAGGCAGGCAATCCCCCCAACCGGGATCTGTACCCGCACGCCATTAACATCAGTGAGCACAAAAGAGCCGTCAATGACATCCAGCTCCCCGTACTCCAGAAAAAGAAGAGAGGCCCGTTCTTTCAGGGCAATCGGCTTTAAATTCGGAAGTCGGGCCACTTACAACACCTCAGACCGGGCGGATCATCATCATTCCACAACCAAATCCTTTCGCCGGTCCGATACCATTTTCAAGCGTTGTTCTGAAGAGATCGGGATCAGTCACCTCAAGCACTCCTATAAAATCAATCGTACTAAACGAAACATTCCGGTTCTTTCTTCCCTGTCGAAACGCTACTTGCCGATATCCATCTGCACGCACCGCACCATCGACGACCGAGAGTCCCAGACGATCCCCCCGCGTTGAAAGCCACCGGGAACCCTCCTGCTGCACGATTGCCGCAAGTGGAGGAAGTGGTGCATCTGCGCCGTTCTCCTCCTGAAATCTCTTTTTTGCGTCCATTACCACATCGTGGCGGTATCTTTTCTTCGGTTGACCCGGTGAGGCTGGCACCGTTTTCGTCACTATTGGATTCGCCCGTAGGGAAAAACCAAGCCGCTGCCCCTCAGAGAGCATTGGTTCAAACGGTTTTGTTTCAAGGTTCCATACACCGCCGCCATACACCGGCTCACGGGCCGAGATCGTCCACACCACCGGGCGACCCTGCACCATATCAACCCGGTACAGGAAATCCCGTTCCCGTTCCTTCGAGTCCGCGAAAAGATCCCAGATCATCGAATGAATCTGATACGGACCCCCGGCAACCTTCAGAAACTCACCGGTAAGTGCCGCATCATGGCGCATCTTCAGGCGTGAAAAATACATCAGGCACCACTCCGGTTCCGGTCAATTACTGTATAACCCTCTTTTCGGTCAGCAAACTGCCACCGGGTCCGTGAAAGCGGGCTGTCACGCCTGATCGTATATTGCCGGGCAGAAACACCCGCTCCTGAAACATCATCGAAATACAGTCCCGTTCGGTTTGAAAGATGAACCGGACCAAGGAATGCATCGCTCTTAAAAACCGCTTTATCAAGCGCTTCCGGCACCGATGTGGCATCTACCACCTGGGCCTCAGTTGGCAGTCCAAGTGGGCATGATTTTCGACCGAGATAGGGCACAAAGACAGGTTCTGAAAGAGCAGCTACAAACTCCTCAGATGTATAAGGTACCTCGTCTTTCCGTTGCCACAGACAGACAGTCGCCACCAGATCACAGAGATAATCGCGGCGGGATAACACTGTACCCAGTCTTTCACGTGGCACTGAAAGCTCATCTTTGCGGGTTCGGATATGGTTCTGCTTCTTCATCAGCACTGCCGGGGGAACCTGTGCCGTGTGAAAATCCTGCACGACTGTCCCAGGGGAATCGGCACAGACCGCAAAACCATACCCCTCAGCAAGGGCACGATGGACCTCCTCCTCGCTTCGTCGCACGCCCAGTGCACCGGCAACCAGTCCCAGCACCGCTGATTTCGAGGGAACCGGAAAGGTGTGCCGGTCTTGACCGACTGCCACTTCCCCATACGCAGCAAGAGGGCCATGCAGCCGGAAGACACAATACTTCGTCATACCTCACCGGGCTGAAACGAAGTCAAGCACTGCATCAAGGGACCCGGTTCCGGCATGAGCATCCATCTCTTCACATCCGGCGTTGCATGGTCCATAGACGGCATCCATCTTCTCACGGGTCTCTTTCAGCCGGCTAATTGAGGCACCGAGTACATCGGCATCCTTTACGGCCTTTAGGTAGGCAACTGAAAGTGCCCGTGGCTGCTGCGTTCCCCGTTCGGCCAGCATATAAGAAGCGTATGCACGGGAGGCAAAGCTGTTCTGCTTTCCGGAAGGTCCGACCTTAACCACCGCCTCGGCAAGGGCACGGATTGCCTTTGACGCAAGCTCTTCATCGCCGCCAAGATTCTCAACCAACAGATCACGGTTAATGCAGATATACTGGTAAAACAGACCGGAAGCGAACTCAAGCTCGCCAATATGGGCGGCACCTACGTTTTCAATGCCAGTGTTTAGATCATCCACTGCTGTGAAATAATCATCCTCCAACGTGACATCGTGAACCGTAATGCCGTGTGCCACCTGCACCGCAGCTTCGGTATTATAGGCCGGGCTGTTGGCAAGCATCCGTCCGAACATAGCAATGTCAACTCCGGTATGCTCAGAACGTAACAGGTCGAGTTCTTTCTCTTCCGGTGGTTGGCCACTCTCTGCAATCCGGGCTACAAGATTACCAATCACAACAATCTCTTCAGGACTGTAATGAACCATCTGCTCGTGCTCAGGGGAATCTTTCTTACATTTACCAAAGACTTTGGCAATCTCAATCGAGTATTCCTTTGCCTTTTTTGCGTCCACTGGTTCACGGACTTCGTCAGCCTTTCCCTCAAGCACCGCCTGAAAGTCCTTACCATTGGCAAGGGCTTCCTCAACCCGCACGCCAATCTCCTTGGTGCGGATGCCAATATGCCCGGCAAGAGCCTCCTGGAAGAAGGATGATTTGCGCCATGCCCGCTTCAGACTCTGCGATGATACGCGCAGACGCTGGCTGCCACCCACCACTGCCGTCTTTGGCTTGCCCAAATCGTCCCGGTTCAGGTTCGATGGGGGATATGCTGTCAATACATGAAACTGGATAAATTCACTCATTTTTTAATCAACTCCTTTGTTCTTGGTTTTACAATCAGCTTTTCACACAATCTGTTCATAGTAGGCAATCGCCCAGAATTTCTTCTTCTGGTCATTCCACCAGTATAATCCGTCAGCAAGATCTGATAGTGGGGCAGTTCCACCGGTGAGTTTCACCAGCCGGGTCATCACCGGATACAACTCCGCAGGTGAATCAATTGTTAGGAGACGGCGGAACCGAATCTCACTAACTGGTGAATTTCCGCCCTTTTCTTTCTTGGCGGCCATCAGTTTGGCAAACTTTCCGGTCTCGGTATTGTTTCTCACTTGGGAGATCACACCGGCAACCAGAGCCAGTCTTTCAATGTTCGGACGATATCCCTTATTCAGGAGGGTTGTCCTCAGCCGGTGATACGCAGGAGTAAAGACCACTTCATCAGGGGACCGACAGCGGCGCAGTTCAGCCCGCTCCCCACGGTTCTGATCAAGACCGGTCCACCATTCATGCAGAATCCCGGCTGCCGGATCTCTGTCAAATGCCAGATACGTTGTTTCAGTTGTCATAATTCATTCTTCATTTTTTCTTAGATTTGGAACTCTTCTTTGTTGAGAGTCCGAGTGTCTGTGCCGTCTTCTTTCCGTTCGGGTGGGTAAACATAATCAGCTTTTTTCGAGCCTCGATGACTTTTTTCAGGTTCACACTCTCAACCCTGTCAAGCTGAGCATAGAAATCGAAGAGGTCGCGTGTCTGCCGGTTTACCTGAGATAGCCAGTTGCGTTTTAGATCGTCCGGTTCTTCACCGGCAAACACAACATCCCGCAGTCCATCAACGGTCTCATAGAATAGTGGACCTGTTTCAGACCAGAATCGCTGGCTGACTTCAGGACTGTACCGATTCCCTGCATTTTTTAGTTCATTTCTCAGGGTATCATGCACATGTGAGGCTGTTCTTACGATCTGGGCTACCTGCAACTCATAGGCATCCCGGTAGGTATCTTCAACCGGAAACAGTGGCATCGTGCTTTCATACCAGCAACGGGCTTTCATATTATCAAGGTCATACCCAAATGACCAGAGTCGTGGGACGATGGGCATCTTCTCACGGATGTCATCATAGACAGTATAGAATCGGTTGATAACTGCTGCCGGTTCACGGTGGCTTTCACCATCAATGAGTGCAAGACCCAGCCAGTTTCTATACGACAGACCTCCGGGCTGACAATGAACCGGCAACATCTGTTCCTTACTCTGATAATACGGTGTTAACGGATGTCGCCAGGTCTCATCATAGGCAACACCATAGGTCTTTGTCCGGTAATTCGCCACCTGTTGTTCAGTTGAACACCCACAAAGATCACAGGTTTTTTCGTCATCTGTCTTTTCGATATCAAGCCAGATCCGCCGTCCTGTTGCCCAGTACATCTGGAGTTGATTAGCATCCAGAACGCTCGTTCTTTGATTGTTTTCTGAGGTTCGCAGTGGTCCCATCCAAGGGAAAATATTGACCTCATCCTGATTCTTTTCCCATTCAAACTGCTCTCCAAACTGATCACCCGACAGTACATTAAGCCAGATCGTCTCGGCAAGGGTATCACCGAGAACCAGACTGGTCAACGGTCCGCCGCCTCTGATGCCAGTCCGATGGCCAGCTCCTCCGGGCGGTCCATTGATCTGTAGAGATAACAAGGTCATTGCTGCACAGGAAGGACAGACCCTTTGAACGGTCTCACGCTTCAGAAACAGATCTGCGTTGTTCTTCAGGGTATTGTCACCAGGCATTTCAATGAGAAGCCCATCAATGCCCTGTTGCTTTTGATCCACACAGGCCCCATCCTGCATAAACCGGGGACCGTCACCACCAAGATTAAACGCATGTTCGACCTTGCTGAATGCAGAAGCCGCATCTCCTTCAGATGGCAGCTCAAAAAGGGCATCGGCCCAGTCATCTGCATCCTCCGGCATCATTGTCGTCTGCACCAGACCAATCATAAACTGAACCAGTGCCCCATTGAAATCCGGCCGGGGAGCTGCAAAAGCGGTCACCGGTGGACCGTCTGGCACTCCAAAGATCTCATGGGGTGCCAGTGTCAGTTCATTCCCGTTCTCTGTCAGAACCGGAATCCATTGGTCACGTATAAGATTCAGGTGTATATCTGAAATTTCATCACCTTCGTTTAGTTTCATTCATCACGCTCGGATTCTTCTTCGCTCAATGGTCAATATCATCATATCACAAGATTATCTGGCCTGCTTTGTAAGGGACAGCCCTTCAAGGGGCGAATAAGTAACGGTAACAATATCTCCGTTTTCAACAGAGAACACTCCGCCCCATATGTTGCTGTCCTGCTCTTCAAGCGGCAGGAGAATCGTCCATGCCCCGTGGTCGGGCATTGTCTCTGTAGCGGCAGCCACTGCATTGTTTGCCACATCGTCATAGACGGGTTTTCCGGGAAATGTAATCTGCCGGACCGAAACCTGACTTCGGTCCCACCGGCCAGCTCCTCCGTCATCCCACGGAAGAATGGTTCCGGCTGAAGGATCATACCGGCCAAGACGAAGAGTAACTGTCGCATCACCCAGCCGGGTCGGCGTATCCTCATCCGTTCCCCATCGGTTTCGGCCATACTCATACCCATTCCTGAGATTCAGGGAGTTCTCACTGGCCAAAGCGGCGTCATGGGTCTGCTGCCCGGCGGCCCGCTCTGTCTGTCTCACAAGACCGGCTGGAATCTCTGCTGAATCTTCTCCGTACACGCTTTCAATGAGATACCGGGCATCTTCAGGGGTCTTCAGTTCTCCCCGTTCTGCCAGCAGACAGGCCGTTAGGTACAGCTCTCCATGTGCCGGATAGACATACGCAGCACGGGGAAAGATTTCAGAATACCAGTCCGGGGCAGGTTCGGCCACAATTTCCGGTGAAAATACCCAGAGCACCGGTTCATCTCTTCCGGTGTGGTAACTGTGGCGCTGGAGTCGTCCGGCCCGCTGAACAATCAAATCTATCGGTGCCAGGTCAGTGACCATGAAATCAAAGTCAATATCCAGCGACTGCTCCACCACCTGAGTAGCAACAACCAGTCGGCCGGCCCGCTCTTCATTCGTACTATTCCGCCCAAAATGTTTCAGCACCTCATTCTCAATGATCAGCCGGTCACAAAGCGTAAATCGTGAGTGAAAAAGAGTCAGTTTCTCGTCAGGGATTCGTCCGGAAAATCGGCCACAGGCGTCCTTTGCGTCCTGAACCGTATTTCTAATCCAGCAGGCACAACCGCCGTCTGCGAGCACCTTCTCAATACGGCTGACAATAACATCCTCATTATGGACCAATTCTACGTTCACCGTCCGCCCGGTGCCGGTCCGTGCCGGCACATATTTCTCAGAAAGCCCCGCAGCGGAAAGGTGGGTCACCAGCGGATATTCTTTGGAGGCAGGAAGTTCTGTTTCCCATCCGGCACCTTCAGCGAATGATCTGACAAAATCTGCTTTCATACTGGCCGGAAGAGTTGCCGAGAGTAAAATGACACTACTGCCAAGTGCTGCAAGAAATCTCAGCAGTTGCTGAAGAAGTCGTGCCATATAACTGTCATAGGCATGAACTTCGTCCACAATCAGCACATTACGCAGGAGTCCGAAAAGACGGAGCGACTGATGACGAATAGGCAGAACTGAAATAAGCGCCTGATCAATCGTTCCGACCCCGAACGAGGCCAGCAGTGCTTTCTTGCGGTTGTCTGCTATCCAGCGGGAACAGAAGATTTCCGGGGCGGTGTCATTCTCCCCACCGGCAACGGCCTGTACAGAGGATTTCCTGCCATCATTGTTTTTCAGGGAGGACAGAAAGAGGTCTGAATGATTCCGTGCTGCGTGAGCAAGAATCAGGTCTGGCTCTTCTCCGGGAGCATAGAGATTCACATAACTTTCAGCCATCCGTTCATACATTGCATTCGCTGTTGCCATCGTCGGAAGGCCGACATAGACCCCGCTACCCTCTCCCTGCTGCATCAGCCGGTGAGCAAGGGCAATTGCCGCCTCGGTTTTGCCGCCTCCGGTGGACTCTTCAATCAGAAACAGATGTGGACCATTTCCTATAGGGCAGCCGGTGGCATAGTCCTGAAGAGGGCTCGGTGCAAAACCTTTCTCAGAAAATACCGGGAAAATAGCTTCAAGACCTGATTGTTCTGAAATGGGTCGGCACCGAATCCCAGTCTCAGCAATAGCATGTTCTGCCTGAGGGAGGGCAATTCTGGTCCAATAATTCTCCGGTGCCATCTCCTCAGGATGGAAAGGAAAATACTGAGCGTTTGATCCAATCCAGTCGGCAAGCACGACCAGACCTGCCAAAATCCATGAAAGCTTTGTGAGAGCTGCCTTGTCCTGGCGTGTTGCACCCGGCGGAAGAAGGGGTTCTCCTTGAAGCAGAAGGTCTGCACAGCACCGGACCGCGTCACAGGCATCGTTTATATTCTCCTGTGTGTAAAGCTGTTCGGCCGTGAAGTGGCGCATTTCTGTCCTATTAGAAGGAAGACCATGATGACCAAAGGCGGCATTACTCACTGGTTTAAGTAGCCTTTTCTGTTCCCTGAGTGACCCTGCATCAGTGCCAAATACACCCTCCTGATATAACCGCTCAAAAACAATATCCTCCCAGAGGCGCTGTCCGAGCATCGTGTGATGCAGGAGGTATTCAAGCAGGGGTTCACGTTTAAATTGCTTTAAAAAGAGATTTGGCTGATTCCCCTGAAACGATTCTGTAAACTTTCCAAGGTCATGGACTCCCAGCCAGAAGGTGATAAAACGAACAACGGTTTCCTCGTCCCAACCGGTGACGGTCGTAAGTCGCCTCCGAAGAAGTGGGTCATCATTCAGCAGGGTTTTTCCGACGGCAGCAACATCAAGAGCATGATAGAATGCACGGTGCCAGCTGTCCGGTTCAGAAGATGTTTTACCCCAATATTGTAGAAATGATGACTCCATGTAAAAACTCTTTTATTAATAGTGAGAGATTGGTTTTAGTTCCCTTAAATGTCTCCCGGAGAGATTTTCAGGACAAGCAGTTCCGGTTGACAGTTCCCAATAAAGTGCTGTCTGAAACGGATGTGGAGACGTTGGTTCATACCAATCTCATTCAAAATCAAAACAATCTCACCAATACCGCTCTTTCCTTCTCGCCGGCAGTGCCGAGCCTCTTCCGGTCCGGGTTCACCGGTTCATCCT
>CAZBGM010000055.1:0-9119 GCA_964491505.1 uncultured Methanomicrobiaceae archaeon
TGCATGAGTTCACAAAGAAGTGAGTTATCACCGGCCCGAAAGTAGTCTGCTTTTTGGACATCGAAAATTTTCATTGTCAGAAGGGTCAGGGGGCATGGTTCATATAACAGTCTGTCAAAGTATTTCAGACAAGCACAGGAGACACTGAGCATGACAGCAAAACGCGTAAAATTCGAGACAACTCATGGGGACATCGTTATAGAGCTCTACGAGGACATGCCTATAACGGCTGGAAACTTTGAAAAACTGGTGAGAGAAGGATTCTATGACGGGATCACGTTCCATCGCATCATTCGTAATTTCATGGTCCAGGCAGGATGCCCCAAAGGAACCGGAACCGGTGGACCGGGATATACAATAGAGGATGAATTTGTAAAAGGTCATTCCAATCTGCGGGGAACGCTCTCGATGGCGAACACCGGCCAGCCAAATAGTGGCGGCAGTCAGTTCTTTCTCAATCTTGTCGACAATGTATTCCTTGACTTTGACAATAAACAGACACCATCGAAACACCCTGTCTTTGGTGAAGTTGTGGAAGGAATGGAGGTCGTCGATAGTATGGCAATGCAACGTATGGACAGCCAGGACCGGCCTTTAAAAGAGACAAAGATTATCCGGGCGACGGTTCTCGAATAATCTCAATCTATTATTTTAGCAGATCTGACCAGATGGTGAAAGTCGTCAGTGTTTTCCATCTGCAAAGAGAGTACTAGTATCAATGAATGATATCAGGCAGGCAATCGTTCAGAAGTTTCTGGCGGCGAACCTACAGGTCCACCCGGAGGTGGTCATTCATCTCCAGAAATGTGATGATCCTGCACTGATAGACAAAGTCATCGCGAATGTCCCCCCGAATGCCTTTGTTGCGGTCCCCTCACATATTCCAGGAAGAAAGATACGTGGATTTGAGCCCCCGCTTCCGGCACCGGTCCAGGTGGAAGAAGAGACAACTGCCCCTGAAAAAGAGGAAAAAGGTGAGGCAGATGGCGATCGTTTTTTACAGGGACCGGGTGTGGATATTGTCTACGGACAGGCAAATCATGCCTTTAAAGGTGTTGATTACAGTGATTTTGTTCATTACTTCAGAAATCGGTATGATCGCCTCGGTGCGATGCTGCGCCCCCGTGGAGATGCCATGCCGATCTCTGGTCTTACCCAGACAACGAGGTACCGGCAGGCCGATGTAACGATTACCGGTATGATAGTTGAGGTTCGAAACACCGCAAAAGGAAACCGCATTGCCGTCCTGGAAGATCCCACCGATATCATCAATGTGCTCTTTAACAACCAGCGGGAGGTTTTTTCTGAGGCAGAACGACTGATACCTGATGAGGTCATTATGGTCAAAGGGCGTCTTTCAAACGATGGCAATCTGCTCTTTGCCGACTCCCTGATGCGCCCGGATATTCCGGTCTCACATGCCCCGTTCCGGTCAAAAACGCCGGGAAAGGTCATCATGATCTCAGATGTACATGTGGGAAGTAATACCTTTCTTGAGGAGGCATGGCAGCGTTTTGTGGAATGGGTCCCAAAATCCGGAGCACAATACCTTCTGATTGCCGGGGATCTGGTGGACGGGATTGGCATCTACCCTGACCAGGAAAAGGAACTTACCATCACGAATATTTACCGTCAATATGAACGGTTCAGTGAACTGATTGCCGGACTTCCGACTGATATTGATATTGTGATTGCACCCGGAAATCACGACGCAGTCAGAGGGTCTGAACCACAACCGGCACTGCCGGATATGTTCACATCTACATTCCCTCCCACTGTAACGCTGGTGGAAAACCCCTGTATGGTAAATCTTCAGGGTGTCAATGTGCTGATGTATCACGGGCGTAGTTATGACGATATGATTTCAATGATTCCGGGAGCGTCCTACGACCGTGCTGAAGAGATGATGAAAGAAATGCTGGTGCGCCGTCACATCGCCTGCACGTATGGGGAGCGCACACCCATTCTGGCGGCAAAGGAAGATGCCCTGATCATTGATCCCATTCCTGAGATTTTTCTGACTGGTCATGTTCATATTGCCGGGATTACCTCATATCGTGGGGTTCTCTGCATCAACGCCGGAACCTGGCAGTCTCAGACGGGATTTCAGAAGCAGATGAATATTCAGCCAACCCCAGCGCTTGCTGTGCTTGTTGATCTTCAGACTCTTCACCCGGAGTTCTGGGACTTTTCAGCATCTGGGGCACCGGTCAGGAGAGACACGCTCAAACCACAGCCCGCGAAGTGATTCACTCTGCACACAGATATGAATATTTTCCGGTGATATGCTCTTTTCTCCTGTGTTTTCTGGCTACTGTGGTGCGGCAGGGATCTTCTCTTTGCTGAAAAAAGTTATTTTGTCCACGGTTTAAGCATTGACGGGAAGGAAAGGAGTTTCTCTGTTATCATAAAACACCCGGTTCAGTTCCTCCAAACAGGACAGGTACTCTAATCTAATACTAAAAGGAAAATGGTATAGGCAATATTGCGTTACCCGGATCTTTCCAACCGGAACTCCGGGGGAACTGGAGTGGATATGGATACACTAGTATACCTCGCACCAGTCTGTGCACTTGTCGGCCTTTTGTTTGCTGGTATTTCTTACCGGTCAGTCCGGAAGGAAGATGAAGGTACAGAACTGATGCAAAAAATTACCGCGGCAATTCACCACGGTGCAATGGTCTACCTTAACAGGCAATATAAGGCCATCGCCGTTTTTGTCGTGGTTCTTGCGATTATTCTCGCACTGATCCTGCCAAACGGGCTGCTGACCGCAGGCTGTTTTGTTCTGGGTGCGGTTCTTTCTGCAACAGCAGGATATATTGGAATGTTTACGGCAACAAGCGCAAACGGGCGGACAACCAACGCAGCACGCCGCGGCATTGCTGAAGCCTTCAGAGTATCATTTGCAAGTGGTTCTGTGATGGGGCTTTCTGTTGTCGGTCTGGGACTTTTTGGTCTTTCAATTGCTTTTATTGGAATTTCTACCCTTCTGGTTGGAGCTTCGATGTCAGTTATCGTGAACACCCTTGCCGGTTTCTCACTGGGTGCTTCGTCAATTGCGCTCTTTGCCCGTGTGGGTGGTGGCATCTTCACGAAAGCTGCCGATGTCGGCGCTGACCTTGTCGGAAAAGTAGAAGCAGGTATCCCTGAGGATGATCCCCGCAATCCGGCTGTCATCGCAGACAATGTTGGTGACAATGTTGGAGATATTGCAGGAATGGGAGCTGACCTTTATGAATCCTATGTAGGTTCGATTATCGCAACCATGCTGCTTGCAGCTTCAACTGCCGCACTCACATTCCCTGGCGTCCCAATCATGAACGTGGTAATGGTTCCCCTGATCATCGCAGCGCTGGGCATTATTGCGTCGGTGATCGCTTCGTTCTTTGTGCGAACCACCAAGACTGAGGCATCGGCAATTCACGCTGCGTTTAATCGTGGTCTTCTGGTTGCTCTTGGACTTGTCGTTGTTATTTCCTACTTTGTCTCTACCACTCTTCTGGGAGAGTATGGATTTGGCGTTTTTGTCGCAACCGTCGCAGGTCTTGTGGCTGGTTTCCTCATAGGTCAGATTACTGAGTATTATACCTCATACGAACGCAAACCAACGATTTCTATTGCAAAAGCCTGTGAGACGGGAGCAGGAACCAACATCATTACCGGATTTGCAAAAGGTATGGAGTCAACAGTCTGGCCTGTGCTGGTCATTGGCGTTGCCATTTATATTGCATTCCAGTTTGCCGGTCTTTATGGTATTGCAATCGCTGCTGTCGGTATGCTTGCGACGCTGGGTATTTCACTTGCGGTTGATGCATACGGCCCTGTTGCTGACAATGCCGGGGGTATCGCAGAGATGTCACATCAGCCCCCTGAAGTCCGTGAAATTACTGATACCCTCGATGCAGTCGGCAACACCACCGCAGCTGTTGGGAAAGGGTTTGCTATCGGTTCGGCAGCACTGACTGCTCTCTCGCTCTTCTCGGCATATTGCATTGCTGTCGGCCTTGAGTACATTGATGTGATGAACTCGAATGTCTTCATCGGACTTCTCATCGGTGCTATGCTTCCGTTCCTCTTCTCCTCGATGACAATGATGGCTGTCGGAAAAGCAGCATATGAAATTGTCATTGAAGTTCGCAGACAATTTAAGGAAATTCCCGGACTCATGGAAGGAACAGCAGAACCTGACTATGAAACCTGTATTACCATCTCAACAAAATCTGCCCTGAGAGAGATGATTGCACCGGGTGTGCTTGCTATTGTAGCACCGATTGCTATCGGTCTTCTTCTTGGGCCTGGTGCACTGGGCGGTCTTCTGGCTGGTTCACTGGTCTCAGGATTTATGCTTGCTATCACCATGGCAAACGCCGGTGGTGCATGGGACAACGCAAAGAAGTATATTGAGCTTGGAAATTTCGGTGGAAAAGGTTCAGACGCCCACAAAGCAGGTGTGACCGGAGATACTGTTGGGGATCCTTTCAAGGATACCTCAGGTCCGGCCATCAACATTCTGTTAAAGCTGATGAGCATCGTGGCAGTTGTCTTTGCCCCGCTCTTCCTTCTCTAACTTTTTTCCAAACATTATTTTCTTATTTTCAGGCTTGCCGTCGATTTGTTCCTTAATGTCTTAGCTGTCAGCTTTTGGCTTCAGAGGGCGGACAGAAATGCTGGGAATGAACTTTGGTCTTTGGACAGAGCCTGAATAAAAAGAGTTTTTTAGACCTGAAAGGCCTGAAATGTTATTTTAGATTATTTTCAGTCTTTTACAATCATTGCGCCGATGATCAATGAGAAGAGACCAATCAGAGCAACAACCAGACCAATGAGTCCTTTTACTGACTCGATAAAGGCGTCAAAGAAGTACATAATTCCGTACACACCTGCAATAAGAAGCAGGATTCCAACAACAATCATAGCTATTCCGGTTTTATCCATGTGAAATATCTCCAGTAAGATTCAATCGATTATACTTGTATCCTGCTGGAATTATCAATGTATCGTTTTTTGGGGTTTGTAAAACCTTTTGAGTTGGTGATTGCAATTCCTCAAATCCTTTTTAGGCAGAACAGACAACAGATAGTCAAAGATGATCACAGAACCTGATATGGCCAGACTCGAAGAGCGAATCGGGTACCACTTTCAAACACCAGAACTTCTTCACCGTGCCACCACCCGTCTTGCTTTTGCACAGGAACATCAGTATCCTGATGGTTGTCATATGGATGCTCTTGCCACGCTAGGGGATGCGGTCATTGATCTGCTGGTAATCGAAGCCCTGGTATTATCAGGACGACATGAAAAAGGCGACATATCGGTGACAAAATCCAATATGGTGAATATGTCGGTACTCCGCAACAAGGCAGAAGAGCTCACACTACATGAGTATATCAGGTGGGGCCGGGGCGAAGAGAAGCAACATGTCTGGACTTCAGGGCGGGTGCTTGCCGAATGTGTCGAGGCACTGGCAGGGGCAGTGTATCTTGATGGAGGGATAAAAGCGGCACGTGAGGTTTTAGCAGGAATTGAGGTAACAGGTGTTTGATGTGATCAAAAAAGGATTTTTCACCAGTCTTATTCTGCTCGTAATAGTCGTTGTTATCTGTTGTTTCAGTGGATGCCTTGACAATTCAGGCACCGAAACAGGTCTTTCGGATAATTCTTTGAATCCAGTTATAGTCTCTGATCTTCCTGAGGATATAGTAGAGACAGAACCGGAGACCGCGGAAAACCATTCTATTCTGTTGACGACCAGTGAGAATCTCTATGGACAGGACCTGCCTCCCTATCCATCAATTATTCCGGATTCAGGGCATTCGGGCACGGCAGATCGTTCGTTTACCTTCCGGTTTCAGAAGTCAAATTATACGATAACAGTCCCAGTCGACGAATCCGTTTACTATGGTGCCCGTTCATCGGCAAAACGCTGGCCTGAGGGAAGTGAATGGGATTATAAGGAATGGTTAACCGGCTACTATCAGGCTTTTTTCAGTGATCCCAACCTCGATTCGTTTTACGAGGATCTGCTTCTTCCCCTCCAGAGGATACAGCGCCAGGAAGTGCTCTCAGAGAGTGAATATCTCGAACTGCTGATCACCTTTGTCCAGCAGATTCCCTATGACTCTCAGGCAACAAGTCCCCGGTTTGCAATAGAAACGATTTATGATCAGAAAGGGGACTGTGACGAAAAAAGTCTCCTTCTGGCTGGTCTCCTCGAACGTGAGGGATATGATGTGGCTTTGTTCTTCTTCCCAGATTATCAGCATGCGGTTGCTGGGATTCGGGTACGGCTTGAGGCAGATCCCGGATTTCATGTTTTTGAGAGCGATGACAAGCGTGATTATGTCTTTATCGAGACGACGGTGCCTCAGTACATTGGACGGTATCCCGAGGTCTATGAAGGAGCACGGGTCTATGTGGTGCCGGTTGGCAATGGCACAACGTGGTACACCCACATGAATTATATCTCACACATCACCGATACGGCAGAAGAACTGGGGGATAGGTTATTGTTTATTCAGAATCAGCTTGATGAGTGGCGGACTGAGATTCTCACACTTGAAGAGAAGCTCAATACCTATCCTTATACCGATCGCGAGGAGTTTGACAGCGATTATGCAAGATACAATCAGCGAATTCAGATGTATAATGATCTGAGGGAAAAAGGAGATAAAATATATCCGGTCTACCAGTATATCCTTGACCATCCGTATGATGTGCTGGATGTCTACCGGTATATTGAAAATACCAAGGTCTCAGAGATCCGGATCTAACCGCTCTCTTTTTTCACCCGCGCTTTTTGCGAAGCTTCATGATAAGAACGCCACCGCCAACGCAGATGAGAATCAACAGGAAAATCCCTGTCAGCGTATTGGCACCAATTCCTTCCGGCACGGCATCTTCAGCCAGGGACACGGTCAGCTGTGTCGGAGAACTATCTTCCAGCACATCAACGGCCGTCGGCAGTGAATCAGCATATCCCACTTTTTTGAGAGTGACGGTGTACTGTCCTGCAGTTAGTCCGGCGATCGTTGTTGGGGTAACATAGCCGGTTGCCTCTTGGTTGAGGAAAATGTCAGCACCTTCTGGCGTTGATGTTACGATCAAAACCCCGGTTCCTGATGCCACTGGCCAAACGATCTCGCTTGCAGGCGGCGATGAGAGATCAGCGTAGACCGAGAGAGCTGCCCCTTCAACAACAGAAATTGTCTTTGTATAATCTTGGTATCCGCTGTGGCGGAGCGTCAGGGTGTGCTGCCCCGGCGCCATGCCGCGGACCGGCAGGGGCTGAGATTTCATGGTCTCTCCCTGATAGACACCGTCCAGGTAGACCTGCGCCCCATCTGGGACTGAACTAACCAGAATCTGGGTTTCATCCACTGGTTTGAGGACCGCTTCGATATATTCGCCCTCACCTGAAGAGAGACTGACGGTCTCTTTCCAGTTATAGTAGCCATTCATGGAGACAATCACTGAATATTCACGGGACTCCAGACCGGTGATGGTAAGTGGTGTTCGTCCCTTTGTCTCGCTGTTGACACTCACAAAAGCGCCGGATGGATCTGAGGTCACAGTCAGCGTTCCGGCCGATGCCAGGGTGAGTGTGGCGTAGGCGTCCTCACCTGCATAGACCTGAACAGTTTTGGAGACTGGATCATAGCTCTCGAGAACCGCTTCAACCATATAGGTGCCGGGCCGGAGGTCCGGAACTCTGAGAGGGGCGATGCCCTGATAGATATTGTTGATATAGATCTGTGCACCGGAAGGAGTGCTGGTGATTTTTAATGCTCCTGAAGCGGTCGTCGCTGTTGGCGCAGCCGTTGGACTGAGGCTGACGTAGAGATCCACGGTCGAATCAATCGCAGGTGTGGTGGTAATTGGCTGGGTCGCAGAATAATAGCCGCTCTTCTCGACGAGGAGAGTTTTTGGGGCGACAGCACCGCTTTCGAAGGGTACAGAAAGTTTTCCGCCCGATGTCAGCCCCATATATGAGCCGTCGAAGTAGACTGATGCGTAGTCGATGTTGGTGTGGATGACATAGTAGCCGTAACCCGACACATCTGCACTTACAGGGGCGGTGCAGAGAAGGGCAGATACCATAATCAGGCACAGACCCAGTATAATTCTGGAAAGCCCGTATCTCATAGCACACTATACGTCAGGAGGCGAGAAAAGGATTGTTCAGGAGGATGGGAACGAAGCCTCTCTATTCTTTTTATCTGATGAAAAACAGAATGTAAAGAGAGACAACAATGATTCCTCCGCACATGAATAATGGTGAGTCAATTTTTCTGGAACTGCCTGATATTCATGTGAAATCGCGGGAATTCAATCTTTTTCTTACAAATGAGCGGATTCTTCTTGCCGATACAAAGGACGCTGCCCGTCCACCCGTCGAGATTTCACGTGCCTCCATTGAGTCAACAGAGTCCTTTGATCATAATAACGAAACACCGCAGCTTGTGCTTACGATTCACTCTCCCGAGGGACACAGCAGGAGAATGCTCCTTGTTTTTGGGGCCGGTCCCTTTGGGCCACGGTTTTCCGACCGGGATCTCCTTGCCAGGCACCTCGCGGGAACACGGGCACCGGCATCGCGTGATTCAGGCATTCTTGTTGCATCGGAGATCCCTCCTCCTTCAACCTTACCCTCGTTTGTTCCCGCCCGTCGAAGTCTGTTGCATGCTGAAAATCTTGTGGTGAAATCACGGGTTTTTTCAGGAGAACTGCACAGTGGCGGTATTATTCTAACCGACAGTGAAGCGCTTGCGGGAAAGGTGTCCCGAAAGCCGGTTGATATTGCCCTTGCAACGATTGCTGATGTGGGTTCGGGAACCAATCAGTCCGGGGAACCAACGCTGGCGCTCTCAGTCCGATCTGAGTCCGGTGATACCCGGAAGATGATTATCATCTTTTCTGAATGGCATGAAGGGAATCGGAGCGGTCTTCGAAATCAGTGGGTCAGAGTGATTCAGGATCTGGTGGCAACCGGTGGACATCTAAAGAATATTCCAGGGCTTTCACAGTTATCGGGTTCTGCTCCCTCTTCTCCGCAACCGCAGGCACCACCTGTTGTTGCCCCTCCTTCGTATGTGCCTCCCGCGCCAAGGCCACAACCG
>CAZBGM010000056.1:0-1172 GCA_964491505.1 uncultured Methanomicrobiaceae archaeon
TTGCCATGAATCTCGATAACATCTCCGCTGTGAAGTCCGAGGGCGTTCATAACCTCGATACTTAGTCGGGCAATCCCCCGACCGGCATCCTCGTGGGCTGCTTCTTTTACTGTTACTTCATATGATGTTGACATCGTGTAATCCTCCTGATGATAATAACCATTGGTTAGTCTTTAAAATATAATAAGTTGTCCCAATAGTATATATGCAATGTGTGGATCGTTGTACTACTCCGCTTCTGGGTTTCTTACACGTTCTTCTCTTTAGGTTACTATATATAGATATTGTAAAAAAGGGATCCGGCGTGATCTCATCAGGATAAGTGTATAGAAAATTTGTGAAAATGGATGGTTTGGTACTCTCTAAAACATCTCAAAAACCTGACGCACTTCCTCAACCTGATACTGCCCGGCAGCGGTTCCGGTTCCGGCGTGGCAGTAAATAAAAGCTGATCCAACATAGGAGAGTAAAATCCGGGCAAAACGGAATTCTTCACCTAGGACACCAGTACAGATGGGCTGTGTCGTCGTTTGTTGGGTGAAGGTGGCAAGAGTCAGAACGTCATCATGGCTCTGAGGGGTAACAATAATCTTGGCATAGTCCGCATAGGCGTTAATTTCATCACGTAGTGTTTCCAGTTCGTCTGTGGATGGCATATAGTTCAGATGAGTCGATCCCAGTACCCGGGTGCCACATTTTCTGACCCTTTGGGAGTACCCGGCAAACCGGCGTTCGAGATCAATAAAGGTAGCTGTTTCACACCAGGGGCGTACCAGATCCCACCATTCCTCTGCGGTGCCTGAAAAAGCCCCGCCCTCAGCGCTGCTTCTCACGGTGATGATAAGAGCACGGGCATCGGTAGTGAGCCCTTTGAGGGTTGCTGCGTCCGTCTGAATGAGATCCAGGCGCAGCTCGATGAGATCAGCTCCTGATTCAAGTGCTGCTGGAAGATCGCTCGTTGAGGCGACTGAGACAACAATGCGTGTCGGTACCTGGCAGGACATAATAGTATAGTATACCTTTTTTCTTTCCGTTCAAAAAGGTTCGTCAACTACTGTTTTATGTTCCATGTATTACCTCCGGACCGTTGCCTGATATTGCACACATGAAACAATCTTCAAGTTGCTTGCGCATCAACCTTTATAGTGAACATCAATGAGACAGTAATCTCA
>CAZBGM010000056.1:1272-4880 GCA_964491505.1 uncultured Methanomicrobiaceae archaeon
TCAAGTTGCTTGCGCATCAACCTTTATAGTGAACATCAATGAGACAGTAATCTCATTCATGTTTAATGAGAAATTCTGAAGTGATTTTCATAAAGAAAGGCTGGTGATTTTTTGGATGTAAATTTTGGAGGGTTTGTTCCGCTTAGCACTGTTGACTGGCGGGGACGGTCGGTCTGTACCGTTTTTCTTCGGGGCTGTCCGGTGCACTGTTTCTACTGCCACAACCAGGAGATTCAGAATGGGACGGACTGGCGAACTACCGATGAAATACTCGGTTTGATACAAAAATCGGCCCTTATGGTGAGCGGCGTCATCTTTTCAGGCGGCGAACCGACGATGCAGAAGGAAGCCCTCGTAACAATGGCGCGGGGTGTGAAGAAGATGGGGCTTCTGGTCGGAATTCAGACCAACGGTGCCTTTCCCGAGACCGCAAAGGCGCTCCTCGATGAGAATTTGCTGGATCTGGTTCACCTTGATATCAAGACGCGCTGGGAACAGTATCCCCGGCTTTTAAAGGTAAAACAGCCGGTGGTGGACAATATAAGGACATCTCTGGCTCTCTATAAAGAAGCCTACTTCGATGGCAGGCTCCCCTCCTTTGAGATTGTGGTGACGCTCTTCCGCGGCCATGAGGAGGACGTTCCCTATATTGCAGAAGAGGCAGAAGGTATCGATCTGGTGCTTCAGCAGGGTGTCTACGGCGAGATTGAACCGCTCAGCTTTGACGCGCTCAAAGATCTTGCAGCAGATCTTGGGCGTCCTGTGCGTATCCGGACCCGTGAAGACGGCGAGGTTACGTACGATAATAACCGTATCATCGTCGCAGATTCAATAGTCTTCACCGATATTAGGCAGGCACGGAGGCCTGAATGAATGTTCTTGCGGTAGTTGGTCTTCCGGCGAGCGGGAAAGGGGAAGTCTCAAACATCGCGAAAGAATGTGGTATTCCGGTCGTTGTCATGGGCGATGTTATCCGGCAGACGGCACGGGACGAAGGTCTGCCTATGACCGATGCGAATCTCGGGGCCATCTCCCGGCGTTTCCGGGAAGAATACGGTCCTGATGCACTCGCTATTCTGACCATCCCACAGATAGAGGCGACTGGCGCGCCACTGGTGCTCGTTGACGGCGTCAGAAGTGACACCGAGGTTGCCACTTATAAAGACCATTTCAATGCTTTCCATCTTCTTGCCATTGAAGCACCGTTTGAACTGCGTTTGCAACGTCTGGCCGCCCGGGCACGGGACGCGTCTGATAACCTGACTGCCGACGAACTCAGGGCACGTGACGGTCGTGAGTGTGGCTGGGGGCTTGATAAAGCGATGGCGATAGCTGACTCCCGTCTTGAAAATACGGGGACGATTGAGTCCTTTGGCCAGCAGATTAAGGATCTGCTTGCCACTCTGCGGGAGTAATACTGGAAATGAGCATAAAACCCTACTTTGGCTCTTCCTCGTCGGTCTGGTCGGATATCAAATGGGTCTATGGGATTGAAGAAGCTGGTTATACCGGATGGGAGATCTCGGCGGATGGCAACTACCGCCTTGATAAACCGGAGGTCGCCGCACGGGTCCGTGAGGTTATTGAAACGACCGGACTGGAAGTCAGTGTCCACGCTCCTTTTGCTGATCTTAATCTTGCCTCAATAAACGACGCCATCTACCGGGAGTCCATCCGGCAGATCACGCTCGTTACCGAGGCGTCCGCCGCGTTTACTGATCAGGTTACGATTCATCCCGGCTATCTCTCACCAGCCGGGAAACTAGTGCCGCAGAAGGTTTGGGGACTCCACAAGGCGGCTCTCGTTGAGATTGGCCGGGTAAGCGAGGATTGCGGTGTTTCGGTCACGCTTGAAAATATGCCCAACATCCCCGATTTCTTCTGCCGGTACTGTGGTGAACTTAGTGGTATGGTGGACGGCGTGGATGGTATCGGATGCACGTTTGATTTTGGCCATGCGAATACTATGAAGGAGATTGATGCCTTTCTGGGGGATCTTTCATCTGCCAGCCATATCCATGTGCACGACAACCACGGTAAAAGCGACGAGCATCTGGCCCTTGGTGATGGTCTGATGGACTGGAAGAAGATTGGCCATGCCATCGCAACCAAATACTCCGGGAGGGTCGTCATTGAAGGCCGCAATATTGAAGAGGCGGCAAAAAGTCTTCAGGTTTTTCAGGAGGTTTTCAGATGAGCGGCGAGACACTTCAGGTCTATTTCCTCGGGACGGCGGGCGCCCTTCCCAGTATCCACAGAAATCCGGCCTGTATCATGATTCGTCACGGGTCGGACACTCTGCTCCTTGACTGTGGAGAGGGAGCCCAGCAGCAGATGATGCGGGCAAAAACTGGTTTTACGGTCGATGCCATTTTCATCACTCACTGGCACGCCGATCATTATCTCGGAGTCTTGGGGCTTATTCAGACAATGTCGTTTATGGGACGTACGGATCCCCTTATTATCTACGGCCCCCGCTGGGTACATGGTTTTGTGGACAGTGTGATGGCTCTGACCCGAACCCACCTCAACTTTCGGATTCACGCGAGTGAATTAGCGCCGGGCGATGTCGTTCCTTTTGACGGATATTCCATCCGGGCTTTTGCCACGGACCACGGACTGGTGAGTCTGGGTTATATTCTTGAGGAAGATTCCCGGCCCGGACGCTTTGACCGGGAAGGGGCAATTGCTCTGGGTGTCCAGCCAGGTCCCCTGTTTGGTCGTCTCCAGCGTGGCGATACTGTGCAGATAGTTCGTGAGGACGGAAGAGAGGTAGAGGTTGTTCCTGGTGATGTGATGGGACCGGCGCGCCCGGGTAGAAAGGTTGTTTACACTGGAGATACCCGACCAAATTCTCAGGATTGGAAAGATTGGGGGGTGGACGCAGACCTGTTAATTCACGATGCGACCTACGACGATAGTGAGAAAGAACGGGCAAAAGAGGTCTTCCATTCTACGGCAGGCGAGGCAGGAGAAGTTGCGACCGCTATCGGAGCGCACCGCCTTGCTCTTGTGCACGGGAGTTCACGATATACCCACATGGCAAGTCATATACAGGATGCACAGAATACTTTTTCAGGTGAAGTGATCGCACCCTGCGATCTTGACATGCTGGAACTGCCGTTCCGAAAATAATAATCTGGGTGATATATGATGGGAGGTGATGAGATTGCTGGGGGAGAATCAGACGCAGTGGCGCCACCTCCTGACGGGTCTTGTCGCCCTTCTCATCAGCGCCGTCGCTGCTCTTGTCGCCGGTGTCTATCTTGGTTCACAGCGTGAGCTACTGGCTCTGATTCCCGCTCTTTTAATTCTTCTTCCGCCCTCAATCAATATGCGGGGCAGTATCTCCGGCGTGCTTGCTTCCCGGCTTTCGTCTTCAATGCACCTCGGCGGATTTTCTGTCGATTTCTCAGGGAGTGGACTCCTCGGAAAAAATCTCCGGGTCACCTTTGCCGTCACCGTCGTCATCTCCTTTGTTCTTGCGATCTTTGCCTGGATGCTCGGAGGTTTTTTTGGTATCGACGTGCTCTCACCCTTAGACCTGGTCGTTATCTCGGTCCTTTCCGGGATTGTCTCCGGCCTGATTGTTATGGGTGTGACATTGC
>CAZBGM010000056.1:4980-8927 GCA_964491505.1 uncultured Methanomicrobiaceae archaeon
ATCTCGGTCCTTTCCGGGATTGTCTCCGGCCTGATTGTTATGGGTGTGACATTGCTGATTGTAATGGTCTGCTACAAAAAAAGCATTGATCTGGACATGGTCGCTGCTCCTACGGTGACAACTGCCGGGGATCTTGCTACATTACCAATTCTGCTGATCACCGGCATCTGGGCGATGCAGCTTGACCCGGTTATCAGGGAGTATCTCTTTGGTGGTATTGCTATCCTGCTCGTTATCGTCGCTGCCTATTTCCTTGCCACGTCTCAGTCAATGAAAGAGATTGCACGGGAACTGGTGCCGCTTCTCATTATTCTCTCATTGGTCGGAACGCTCGCCGGTGTTACCTATACGTTAGACCTTGAAAATCTCGTCTCGCTGCCGGTCTTTCTTATCCTGATACCGCCTTTTACTGGCGGTTGTGGTTCGATTGCCGGGATTCTCTGTTCCCGTCTTGCTACGGGGATGCACATGGGATGGATTGAGCCGTCTGTTCTGCCGGAAAAAAGAGTCCTACCCTACTTTAAGGAGAATTACTTGTATGCTATTGTGATTTTCCCGGTGATGGCGTTGTTAGCATCAGTTGTTTCAGGAATGATGGGGCTCTTTTGTCCGCCAGCCGTTATCATTGTTCTGGCCATTCTGCTCGCTGGTTTGATCGTGCTGACCTTCACCACCGTTATCGCCTACTCAACAGCGACTCTCTCGTTTCGATATGGTCTTGACCCGGATAACTTCGGGGTGCCGGTTATCACCAGTGTCATTGATCTGATCGGAGCACTGGTTCTAGTAACCACTATTAATATACTCATATAATTCGTATAATAGATACAAGAACAATTGTTTGCTAAACAGGATCCTGCCGTATGACTGAACCGAAATATCAGCCTATCAGCTTTAAGGACGTGCTGATCGAGATGAAAGACATCTCTGAGCTGATGGTAGATTTAGCCTATTCTGCGATACTCTTTGAAAGCAAGGAGATTGCTCAGGAAGTCCTCAATCTCGAAGAGAGTATGAATGAGCTGGTCTATCAGGCACGCATTCAGAGTATTCTCGGTGCCCGCCGGGTAGAAGAGGCTGAGGCGATGAGCGGTATGCTTCAGGTCGCTGAAGCCTCGGAGAAGATTGCCAATTCAGCCTCGGAGATCTCAAAGATTATTCTCAAGAATGTGCGTTTCCCAGCTCAGCTGAAAGCAGCACTTCCTGAGGCAGAAGAGGTAACGGTGTATGCAGAGGTTGGCAAAGACAGTGAGATCGACGGCCGGACCCTTGGGAAAGTAAAGCTCCAGAGCACCACCGGGATGCGGGTAATTGCTATTCGCCGGGCGGTAAGCTGGATTTATGATCCTGATCGGGAGACCCGGATTCATCATGGTGATGTTCTGATCGCAAAGGGGGATGACACAGGGAGTGACTGTCTGTACAAACTGGCAGATTTCGTGCCTACTGAACACATCATTGAAGACGACGCTGAGATTGTGACTGACCTCGACCGGGCGGTGGAACTTCTCATTGAGATGAAGAACGTCAGCGAACTGGCAGTTGGTCTTGCCTACTCATCTCTGCTATTTTCAAGCAGGGAAGTGGCAGACGAGGTCATTGCTCTCGATACAAAGATGGACGATATGCGATACCGTCTTGGCATCTGGATTCTTGAGGCGGCAAAACGGGTGCAAAATGTGGAGCTCCTCCGGGGGCTCTTATACCTGACACCCTTTGCCGAATCAGTCAGCAGCGCTGCGGGTCAGATTGTTGATGTCATTCTTCGTGAGATTGAGGTTCCTCCTCTCTTCCGTGAGATTGTCCGTGAATCCGACGAGATCATCACAAAGATTGTTATTAAAAGTGGTTCAGAACTGGTCGGAACAACGCTCAAAGAAGCCTCACTCGGGACTGTTACCGGGATGGTTGTCCTTGCGATTAAGAATAATGACCGGTGGAAATATCGCCCCGGCAAGAATGAGCCTTTACGCGCCGGAGATATTATTATTGCTAAAGGACGGCGTGACGGCGAATGTCGCCTCTACGATCTTTCCTCCGGATTACGGCGGTAAGACACACCGTTCTATACAACATACAAACACGATTGGAGAATAAAAATGGATAATCAAAAGAGGGCGGAAGTGTACCGCCTCTGTGACGGATGTGAACTATCTGACATTAAGGTCGGTTCACTCTATGAAGTGCGAATTCAGGGTTTTGCGACCTTTGGAACCTTTGTCTACCTGAACGGTCATGTGAAGGGCCTTGTTCACAAATCAAATGTAAAATCCCTGCATGAAGAGGGCGAATATATTGTGGTACGGGTACGCCAGATTCGTGATAACGGGAACATCGATCTTGAGGAGATGCTCATCAAAGACTATGAGGTTAAGGAGACGAAGAAAGAACAGTCGACAATCCGTCTTGGCGACCTAAAACAAATGATCCGACGCCGGGTCTCCCTTGAATGTGAGATCGGACAGATCAAACAGACGAGCGGACCAACCATCTTTACGCTGATTGATGAGACCGGGACCGAGAACGGGGCGGCTTTTATTGAGGCAGGAAAGCGTGCCTATCCTGAGGTCAACCTTAAGGACATGGTCACTGTCTCCGGTGAGGTCATGGACCGTAACGGTCAGCTCCAGATTGAAGTCAGCAATATGCGACTGTTAAAAGGCGAAGAATTGATAACAGTCCGTGAGCGTATTGAAAAGGCACTGGAAGAGCGGGCAAAACCTGAAGATATGCCGTTTATGATCGAGAGCGAGGTGCTTGAGGCGTTAAAGCCGGCACTGCAGAAAGTGGCACAGATCATCCGGAAATCGGTATTTACTGCTCAGCCAATTATTCTCCGGCACCACGCTGACGCTGATGGTATTTCGGCAGCGGTCGCGGTGGAGCAGGCGGTTGTCGCTCTGATAAATGAGAACGGTGGCGATTATGAGAATGAGACACATCTCCTCAAGCGGGCACCGTCCAAGGCGCCGTTCTATGAGATTGAGGATGTGACCCGTGATCTCGATTTTGCCCTCAAGGACAACGTGCGATTTGGGCAGAAACTGCCAATTATTCTCATGATGGACAATGGTTCAACCGAAGAGGATGAGGCCTCATACCGGATGGCTCGTGTCTATGATATCCCCATTTGTGTTGTGGACCATCATCACCCTGACGAGAGCACGGATGCCTATCTGCTGGCCCACGTTAATCCGTACCACGTTGGTGGAGACTTTGGCGTTACGGCAGGGATGCTAGGCGGCGAACTGGCCCGGATGATCTGCCCGTCGGTGGAAGATAAGATTAAGCATTTGCCGGCTGTTGCAGCAGTTGGGGATCGCTCGGAGGCACCGGAACGCGATGCCTATCTGGCACTGGTGGCGGATAATTATTCTGAAGATGACTGTAAGGATATTGCTCTGGCCCTTGACTACGAGCAGTTCTGGCTCCGGTTTAATGATGGGCGTGAGATTGTAAAGGATATCTTAAACCTGAAAGGCAACACCGAGCGCCACAAAAAGCTGGTGCACCTTCTGGTTACTGAGGCAAATGGCGCAATTGAAGACCAGCTTTCAGCCTCAATGCCCCATGTCACCCACCAGATGCTTGCAAACGACGCGAATCTTTTCATGCTTGATGTGGAAATCTACGCCCACCGCTTTACGTTCCCACCACCCGGCAAGACCTCCGGTGAGGTGCACGACATCTTTTGCAAAAAGTACGTCGGAAAACCGGTCGTGACACTGGGTGTTGGGCCCGATTTCACGGTCATACGCTCCCGTGGTGTGCTCATGAATATTCCGCAGATGGTCCGTGAACTGCGTGATGAGATCGACGGTGGCGGTGTGAACGGCGGCGGACATCTGGTCGTAGGATCGATCAAATTTGTTGAAGGAATGCGGGATGTGGTTGTTCAGGCACTGATGGATAAAATTGCTGCCTTCCCGCTTGATAACTAGACGAAA
>CAZBGM010000057.1:0-3669 GCA_964491505.1 uncultured Methanomicrobiaceae archaeon
CAAGATCCATGGAATAGAATTCCTGTGCCTTACGCGAATCCTCGGTGGTGCCAAACGTTTCTAAACGTTCAAGGGTCTTCTCTGCCGTATCATCCACCCACATCCGATACGTCTCTGTATCAACCTCAACAATAGATTCTATCCGGATTGAGACAAAAACCGCTCCATCAGGCGTCTCGCGTACATTTGGTTTCCCAACCACAGCTACAAATGAACCCGGCTCAATCTTGGCAAGCTGCTGCATGGCCTCGGGCTGATAACTCCCGGCGTTCACAAAGAACTGTCCGGTTGGTTCACGGACCCTGCCAGTGTAGAACGGTCCATTGTCGCCACGTTTATCCTTCTGAGTGAGTTCCCCACAGAAAAAGAGCCTGTTACAACGCTGACCGGTCGGGAGCATCACATACGTGGGACTCATTTCAGTATCGCCATCGCGGAATTGCAGACGGGTCTCACGTAGTTCAAAGGCAAAGGCCCGCCGTGCCGGTTCACGTACAAAGCTCCGTGGCTGAGGTGTGCTGCCGGTCATTCCCCGTCACCTCCTTCTGACTGTACTTCAGCAGGAAGCGGAGCACTGGCATTGAGCAGGTCAGCATGCTTTCCGGCATCAAACGTACAAAATTCCCCTTCTTTTACCAGCAACGCACTGTCCATATCACTACCGCTGAAGGTAAAATACCGACCGAACAGTGCTTTCTGAATTTGCAGGAGGACATCATCATACCCCAGCGGATTGTTCTCAGCCGTTAGAATCGCCTCATCGAGAGTGATGCCAGTAAGTTTTTCCGTCATTTCACGCTGGATCAACAGATTACGTGCCTTTTCTCCATCGTCAAGCACCGCAGAAATCCGCAGATCATACGTGAACTTTTCCTGGTGCTCATGAATCTGGCACCAATTCTGCCGGTCAAGCACCCGGTTACACCCTTCTACCGAGCAACGTTTGATGACACCGGAGCGGGCGTTTACATGCACCAGAGCACCGGTTATTGTGACGTCACCAGTCGCAACCTCAATATCTGCTCCATCCTCGCGCATAATCATCGCGCCGGATAAATCCAGTGAGAGCTTACCCTGATATTCGTCAACTCCGGCATAATAGAGAGTGTAAACCTTATCAGGTTCAAGTCGTTCGGTTTCCTGATCATTTTTCCAGGTTACAAACTTGACGACACCGGTCTCATCACCCACAAGACCCGTCTGGAACATCCGGTCATGTCGTGGTTCCCACTCCTGCATCATCTTGACTCGCACCGAGACAATCCCGGGTTTTACGTCCTCAAGTTTGGTAATCGCCGGGATGAGCGGGCGATCTTCATCAATGGGCGTTATCTTTGTGCCGGAATGCACCTTCAGGCTTGGAGCACTGCGGTATTCATCGACAACCGCCGACTCAATCAGGTACCACTTCCGTTCTTCCATCACGGGAGCGTTTGCTTTCTTCCAGACAACAAAAGAGATCGCGCCGGTTCCATCATCAATCACACCTTTCTGGGCAATCGATTCAGAAGGAGTCGGAGTCAGGGACACAATCTTCCCTTCAACCGTGACCCACTCGTTCACCGCGACATCACCAAGAGGTTTTACCTCTGACGAACCTGAAGACTGTACAGAATTACTTAATCCATACTCGCGCATCAGTTCATTGGTTACGGTCCGCTCAGCTTCATCTACCGGGATACAAAATTCCTGAACCAGCAGGTTCAGTTTTGAGACCACACGTTCTCTTTCAACGCATGCTCCCTTCTCTTCAATCTTCCGGGAGATTCGTTCTATTACATCTGATGGTATTTCCATCTTAATCATCTCCACTTTAACATAATCATTGCCAAATATTAAAGGTACGCCGTGCGGTGTGAAAGTAATCAGTTCGGGTACATAACGTTCGGATCGCCCTAAAAATCCCGTAGATTGGTAGAATGCGTGAATATAAGTACCACAAAAATCAATACATCAGATATGGTGTTAACAGCAGACAGTCTGATTGCAGACCTCATCAAAGAAAAACCTGCAGCAGCAGAGACACTCTTCAGATTTGGCATGGGTTGCGTGGGTTGTGCGCTTGCCAACAATGAGACAATTCGTCAGGCAGCAGCAGGTCATGGCATTCCACTTCCTGAACTTCTTGACGCCCTTGAAATTCCTGAGAGCGAATAATCTATTCCTTTTTTTTCTTTGCCAAATCTTTGAGTTCAGCAAGTGTCGCTTCCGGATGCTCCATCAGGTAGTTGACAACTTTTGGCTCATGATTAAGCGTGCAGGATTCGCAACTCCAGACCTGCCGGCCGTTTGAAGCCTCAATCCAGGCACCCAGTGACAGATCTTTGCAGGGATACAGAGGACAGAAGCAGAAATCGCAGCACTGCCCCTCAAAATGACAGGGATAATACGGGCACCCCTCCGGCTGCCACTCAGACCAGTGCTCTCCTCCAATAGTGCTGAACACAAAGAACGATTCCTTCTGACGTTCTACCGTCCCTTCATGACGTTTCAGGGCTTCTTTCACACCAAAGCGAACTGCTTCGTACACACGCCGCCCTGCCTCTGTGAGGGTTCCGGCATATTGGTGGACTACTTCCTCACCTTCACACGCGACAACCACTGCATCAGTAGTGGTGCCGGTAAAGGAGCGCCCCATCTCAGCCAAGGCGTGCGCTTTTGCTTCAGTTGCTGTAATAATCGTCTCAATCAGAGCGGCGTCACAGAGACGTTCCCTGCTGATGACGATGATATTAATCGTTCCCGGTGCGTGTGGATGGTCAGGATTTGGATTTGAAACGCCAGCGGTCACAAAAACCGTGATGAATTCATACGAGAGAATGCAGAGGGATCGCATCGAAACAGCCGTTAACAGTCCAAAAAAGTCGTCAGAAAAATCATATTCGGAGACAATCTCCTGAAGGTATCCGTTCACATCTTCACAGTCAAAGGATTTGGGAACGGTGTGATTAAAAATAGTTGACACAGCACCAAGACCGCCGCCGGCCCCGGTGCTTACTGCTGAAAAATTACCGCGGACAAAAAGAGTCTCGCCGCGGAGAAAGTATCTCATGCAACAGTATAATGCGCCCGATCTTTTAACTCCTGCTTTTTGCCTGCGTTCCACCCGGAAACATCAGCAAGGTAACCCGTGACCCGGGAGACCTGTGATACGTCATGCGAACCGCATTCAGGACAGATCGGCTGGCCACAGATGGGACAGTATTCAATTCTCTCGACGATTGTATGTGAACAGTGACAATGATCCAGCGGGCACATGATTTCAAGGTTCATCTCACCACAGCTGGGACAAGGTGATTCCTCCACTACATAGTGACAGGTGTGACACTTATATTGCCGTTCTTCCACCGGAATGTCGTCAAGTGACTTGTATTTCTCGATTAACTTGCGCTGTTCTTCGCTCCAGTTCATAGATAGTTTATTGCTGCCATATTCGATAAACCTTCGTACCAGTTTCGGAAACGGCGCAATTTTCGAACGTTGCCACGAAGAAAAGGTATAAAATGAAGAGAATCTAAATACGCAAAACAAAGAGAGTATCCTGCCTCTGAAAGACAGAATATGAATATGCCTCAGGTGACTCATAGGGCTCATCACCAACCATACACTTCACCATACCGGTGAAACGGTTTCAGAGTTGGTCACTCATCATCGGCAGAAGGCAGCATA
>CAZBGM010000057.1:3769-8902 GCA_964491505.1 uncultured Methanomicrobiaceae archaeon
GGGTGGCTCATCTCACAGACAACATAACATGCCCCGTCTTCCTCATGCGCCACGTCCACCACGGCCTGAAGCGAGTCTTTGCCGCAGAATCCCTGTACGATTATTCCGGCAAACCCGGCATCAAAAACCTGCTCTGCGATAAGCTGGTTCGTATTCGGAATATCTGCTACCTTAAAATCAGCAATCAGGGGAAGACCGGTCGCCGCCAAATCCTCTGCAATTTCAAGACCAGCTGAGAGAACCAGTGGGTAGCCGATCTTTATTGCATCGAGATATGGCGCCGCAGCCTCTGCAACCGCCACAGCGTTCTCCCGGTCCAGCACATCCAGTGCAAGAATCAGGTCAGTCATAGTTCAAGACGCTCCAGGGTTGCTGCCACGACAAGCGGCAGAAGAATGGTCGCGTCGCCATACACCGTCTGGGCCTGTGCGTCGCTGGTAATCTTTCCCCACGAACGTGCTTCATCCAGCGTCGCACCCGAAAGCCCGCCAAGATCAGGCCGGTCGCCGGTTATCTGGATGGCATACTCAAAGCCCTTTGGCGTCATAAGCATGCTCTGGAAGATATAGTTCTTGGGCACGCCACCGCCGACCAGAAATGCTCCGGCGCGTTCTGCCGAGAAACAGGTGTCCATGAGCTTGTTCATGTCGGCAAAGGCGTCTACTGTTACCGTGCCGGTCTGATTAAACAGCCAGTACTGAAGCCCAAGCACCGAGTCCTGAACCGCCGGGCAGTAGATCGGAATCTCCTGCCGGGCAGCGTCGGCAAGAATGCCGGTCTTCAGATGCGAACCGAGATGCAACAGCAGATCCGAGATCGAGATGGTGGTTTTCGGCGGAAGTTCTGCAAAGACCTCTTGGGTAAACACCTCAAACTCTTCAAACGCATCTGACGGCAGATACACATCATATATCCTGTTAATATCCTGCTCACGCAGTTCGACGTCGTCACAGATCTCCGAGCCGTGATAGTGTTTACACCCGATTGCCTCGATACAGTCGTGGGTTAAATTGGCACCCGTTGAGACCAGCACGTCGATATAGCCGGCATTCAGGAGGGTAGAGACGACGCCGCCCATGCCACCCGGAACCATTGCTCCGGCAAGGCCAAAGAATTTGGTTGCTTTCTCGTCACGGAGCATTGCCTCATATATATTGACCGCATTCCAGAGTGACCCGGCATTATAGGCCCGGGAACCGCCAAACTCTTCCACCAGTTCATTTACTGTCATATTCGGGCGCACCTGCACCTGCCTGACAGCTGATCTCTTATCGGTATCCATCTCAGTTTCGCCTCTCCCTAATCGTGGGTAGGTATTGGTTTTCACCCTTCAAGAAAGAGTGGGACGGACACAAACGGACAGGTCCGTGTCCGTGTCAGAGTCAGAGGAAGGAGAACACATAAACAGAGACCGTTACGAGACAGACAAAGGGGAGACTGATTCCCAGAACAATCAAATCGCCCCTCAGAATTGCTTTTTTCGGGAGAAAATCATACGAATCTTTCCCATATCCCCGGCAGAGCATACTCGTATAGGTGCGTTCTCCCTGCTCGTAACTGCGCAGAAACATCGTGCCTATCGCATACCCAAGAGTCCGTATCCGGTACTTCCACGGGAGCCGGGTGTCGAAAGGATGGAAATGACGCGTTGCAAGTGATGCCTGAATGCGATCGAACATTCCGGCAAAAACATACAGGTACCTAATCATCATCCCAAGAGAGAGCGCCATCACCGAGGGAAGACCAAGTCGCCGTCCTCCCTGTAACATTGCCTCAAGCGTTGTTGTGGAAGAGAGCAGGATGACAAAAGCAATGCAGAGCAGAAATTTCACCGCGAGAATACTGGCAAATTCCACTGATTCAGCATAGATATGAATCCCAAGGGGAAGGGTCACAATCGGCGTAAATGTCGAATAATGGGGGTTTTCAAAAAATATCTGAAAAACAATGATAAAAAGACCAAAAGGAAGCGTCATGAGAAGGCGATTTGCAAAGGTGCGTACGGGAAGCCCTGAAAAAGCCCAGAAAACAACGTAAAATGCGCCGAGGATCAGTCCTAACAGATAGACCGAGGGGGAATATGGATAGGCTACAACGGAAATGATGACCGTAAGAGTAAGAATCAGCTTCGAACGTGCGTCCAGACTGTGTACCGGACTTTCCCGGCGGGCATCACTATCAATAGTAAAAAGATGCTCAATCATAATTTATGCTTTCGTGAGTCTTAATCTCAGGGTTTTCTCTACCTCATCAAAAGAAGAACCCGTTTCGATCTCCACACCATTTTCCTGAAGTCGACAGATTAGTTTTCGGAGTATCGGCACATCCAGACGGGCACGTTTCATTAGATCGTCCTGTACAAATATTTCATCTGACGTTCCCCGTGCACAGATCTCACCGCCGGCCATGACATAGACAACATCAGCGATTTCAGGAACCAGATCCACATGATGCGTCGCCGTGATCACAGTCATACCATACTGCTCAGGCAGGGTCTTTAGAAAATCAACCAGCTCGTTGACTCCCTGAGGATCAAGACCTGATGTTGGTTCGTCAAGAATAAGCACCTGTGGTTCCATCGCCAGAACACCTGCGATAGCCACCCGTTTTTTTTCACCGCCGGAAAGACGATGAGGTGGCCGGTCGGCAAGATGATCAACACGCAACAGAGCAAGGCTTTCAGAGACCCGGTGTTCAACGGTAGCAGGGTCCAGCCCCAGATTCACCGGCCCGAATGCCACGTCCTCCCAGACCGTCGGCGAGAAGATCTGGTCATCCGGATTCTGAAAGACAAGGCCAACGGTCTTGCGGACTTCTTTGAGATTTTTTTTGGTGATGGGCTCTCCGTGAACCAGCACTTCACCTGAAGTAGGGAATAAAATCCCGTTGAAGTGCCGAAACAGCGTGCTCTTCCCGGCACCGTTTGCCCCCAGAACAACAATTGACGAGGCACGCGGGACGATAAAATTGACATTATTCAGAGCGCTGATACCACCGGGATAGGTATGACACAGATTCCTGGCCTCCAGAATGTGCATTGTTACAAAAAGGGTGTAAAGAGGGATGAAAGTTTCATTTCGGTTCCCGCATGGCCCGTATGGCAGCCGAGGCTCCCCATCCCAGACCAAACATGATTATGATCCCCAGAACAATAGCAACCAGTGCCCCGCCGGTACCTGCCTCCTCACCCATCGAATAATCCGGGAGAGGAGATTCGTAGGTGAACAGACCGGGGCTGGGAACTGCCTCCTCAGCGTCAGCATCTTCCGGTGTAACACTGGTAAGCGTCTTCTCGCCTCCCACCACCAAAGCCGTGCTTTCAAGGCCGTCAGGATCTCCTGAAGCTGCAAATACGGCGACAATACCAACAAGAAGTGCCAAAATGAGGCCAATAATGATGAATTGCTTTGTCTCCATCATGTGGCGACACCTCCTCCCTCTGTACTATCAGCAAGGAGATCCGGTCTTGAGTGATGTATGAGATATATGACAAGAGCTGTTATGATTCCTTCAATGATGCCTATTGCTGCGTGATACACTCCCATTGCAACAAGTCCCGGCACGAGAGGGAACGTCCCGGCGACGGCCATCTCGACTGCACATAAAAGTGCTGCAAGAAAACAGGCACACCACGCAGCTACTGCCGCTGAGATGTAGGTGTTTTTTGTGATACCTTTCAGGCCAGTGTAGCCATAATACCCCACAAAACCACCTACAACACCCATATTAATGATGTTTGCTCCCATCGTTGTCAGACCTCCGTCACCGAATATCAGGCCCTGAACAATCAGAACAAGTGTCAGAATAAATACGGCTGCAAAGGGCGAACCAAACACAATCGCAACCAGAGCACCACCGACCAGATGACCACTGGTTCCCATTCCTACCGGCAGATTAAACGCCTGTATCGCAAAAATACCGGCTGCAAGCACAGCAACGAGGGGAATACGGTCTTCAGAGAGTTCATTCTTTGCCCAACGCAGGGCAAGCGCCACAAAGATCAGTGCGATGATCCAGTATATTACCGCCTGTGGAAGCGGGATAAAAGCATCAGGTATATGCACTACATTTCACCACGTTACTGTAACACCCAATAGAATAAAAGTATTACTTATTTGTTACATTTAAAAAAATAGGTGTTACTTTTTTCGAGAGACTCACAAAAACTGAAACTTTCAAACCAGTGAACTCCCATCCCACTCCCACGATGATTCGATAAACTTTAACCAATAATGGCTACAAATGGTACAAAAATGTCATCAGAAATAAGATCTTTTGAAGATGCCGTAGCATTCCACGGTCATACCTGTCCGGGTATTGCCATCGGGTACCGTGTTTCACAGATTGCTCTTGAGATGTTCGACTACGACCCGACAAAGGACGAGGATCTGGTCTGCATCGCGGAAAATGACGCCTGTAGTGTCGATGGTATCCAGTTTGTCTCCGGCTGCACCCTCGGCAAAGGCAATCTGATCTTCCGGGACTATGGCAAACAGGTCTATACCTTTATTCCCCGGGACGGGACTGAAGCACTGAGAATTTCTCTGAAAAATTCCGCGTCTATGGAGACCGTCTGTCCTGAAGCGATCGGAGTCCGGGCAAAGGTCTTTGCCGGCACAGCAACGCCTGAGGAGATAGATATCTATGCAAAAGGACGGAGTGACCTTGTTGATCACTATCTCCATGCTCCGGCTGAAGAGTTATTTACCATCGAGAAAATTTTCCCGGCACTGCCGGAAAGAGCACGGATATTTAACACCGGAATATGTAGCATCTGTGGTGAACCGGTATCAGAATCACGCGCCCGTATCCAGGACGGCAAAATAGTCTGCATTCCCTGCTACAACGACTATGCCGGCATCAACAGGTAACGGAGAAGAATGACCGAAGATCCAGAAGACCGGACGTTCCCGGTAAAACCCATCGGTGAGGTCCGGTCCCCATACAAAACAAAAGGCGATGCTCCTTTTCAGGGACGGATGAGAAATGAGACCGAGATGGAGATTGTGCTCTATCCACAATATCAGGAAGGCATTGGTGATGCCAGAGATTTGACACACCTGATTGTCCTTGTGTGGTTTAATCAGGCACGGGGAGAAAAACTGCGGGTTATGACCCCGTGGTCCAAAGAGA
>CAZBGM010000058.1:0-8825 GCA_964491505.1 uncultured Methanomicrobiaceae archaeon
GTCCGGAAAGATATGAATCTTCAGCACCCGGTACGCCTTATGACTACCATTCAGCAGGAAAACATCCCGGAAGCTCTGGCGAAACCAAGAGGTAGCAACGGGAAACCCAAAAAAATGGCACCGAAAAACGACTTAAAAAAAGGAGAGATTATTGTTCTTCACCAGCGGACTCTTCATCCTGCTGGTGAGCAAACTGCACATCGGCAATGTCGTGCTGTCGTTCGGCAAGGCGCTTTGCCTTGTAGATATTCTTTCCGCCTTTGCCAATAGCAAGACCAAGATCCTCTTCATCGACAGCGACGATTGCGACAGCCTGGCCTTCCTCATCTTCTGCCATCTCAACAGTAGTGATACGGGCAGGCAGGAAACAGTTTCTCAGAAACTGCTCTGCGTCACTTGAGAATTCAACAACCTCAATGCGCTTGCCCATATGCTCTGACGCACTCTTGATTGCTGCACCCTGCTTGCCGATAGCCCGTCCCATCTCACCGGGATTGATCACAAAGATCAGGCGCTCGTTACGGTCATCAACGAGGCAGTCTCGACTGCCGGCGCCGGTAACCTGCTCAAATTGTGCCATCAGCTGAAGGCTGGTTTCATTCAGGACAAATCCAGTCATAATTAAGCCCTCTTCAGCGTCATAATGTCGGATTCCCCGGCACTCTCGATCGCAAGTGCACTGACCATATATGGCTGACCACAGGTTTTACCCAGTGCCATACTTGATCCCTTAAAGGTGTGAATGAAAAGATCTTCTTTCCCTTCAAGATATGTTCTGAATTCTTCCGGGCAGTTCTCTGCCATGACGACCATTTCTGCCGCCCCGGATTCAATGCTCTTTTTGGTTGCATTCTGGCCTTTCTTGACGGCCCCAGTCTTGATTGCTCGCCGAAGCGACGTTTCAAAGTCCATTAAATTTGGCTCCTGATTGGTTAGTTTTGAAATAAGGTTTGATTGGTTTTATGTTCATTTCACAGGTCTGGCGATAAGGCGTACGTCACCGGTCCCAAGCTGAATCGGCTGACCGACAATGACATTCTCGGTCACTCCTTCCAGAATATCCGTCTCGTTGACGACAGCGGCATCCAGCAGATGGTTCACCGTCACCTCAAAGGCAGCACGGGAAAGCACACTCTCCTTCTCACCGGCAATACCGTGACGGCCAATCTGTTTGACTTCGCCGTCCATACACATCATATCTGATACCATCATAATGTGGCGGACATCAACCGAGATACCCTGTTCACGTAAGGTAGAGATTGCCTCATCGATAATGGCATTGCGTCCTGCCTCGATCCCGAGAACTACAGAAATTTCTGCAATATTGTTCGTGCGGGTCCGGGAAGTATCGACACCTTCAACCTGAAATACGTCTGTTAGATTTGAGCCCTCGGTATAAAGAATATACTCTCCATTCTCCTTTCGGACAACAACACGCTCAATGTCAGCAATACCCTGAACAATGACTTTCCGGACATGCTCAGCAAGCTGGAAGAGATTCTGATAACTCTCGATATTCTTCGGAGTGAAGGTTATCGTGTTCTCGTGTTCATCCAGTTCAAAGGTGAAATCACGGTAATGATGGCGTGCAACGATCTTCTCAGGCGCCCGCTCCATAATGGTTTCGACCCTGATCCGACGTTTTTCGCAAACCTGACGGTTCAGTTTGACAACCACCTGCATCTTTAGCATATCGGTTGTTATGTCACCGAATTCATGGAGAGGTGCTGCCTCAATCTGCCAGGATACTCCCCGTGCAAGATCACGGTCGGAGGCATAATCGCCTTCCAGATGGATTGTCATCGTCGGTGTTGACGGCGTCTTCCGTGCATCCATAATCTCAATAAGGCGCGGCAAACCGAGTGTTACGTTAATCTCGGCCACACCCGCGTAGTGGAAGGTTCGCATCGTCATCTGCGTACCAGGTTCGCCTATTGACTGAGCTGCCACAACCCCGACCGCCTCACATGGCTGAATCCGGGTATACTCGTACTCATAGAGAATCTGAGTGAAGATGTCCTCAAACTGTTTTTTGGAGATGTTTTTTCCATCAAGGAATCTCTTTAGATCAGACTTACTCTTCTCGGGAATCTCAGCATCATCTATCTTCTTAATCATATATGGCTTCATGATCAGACCACCTCCTCTTTGAGCACGTTTTCAACAATACCCTTGACATCGATAGGATCGCCGAAGCAGCTCCGTGACGGGTCAGTGCCATCCTCACCATACTCGAACTGAATAATCCGTCCGCCGGTGGTCCGCACAGTCTTGTCATAGGCCACCTTGAGATCCTGCAACGCGTTAATCATACGCCGCTGGAGATACCCGGACTGAGACGTTCGCACCGCAGTATCCACCAGACCTTCCCGACCACCAATCGCGTGGAAGAAGAATTCAGTCGGCGTCAGACCACTCTTGTAGGAGTTCTCAACAAACCCGTGGGCCTCAGCACCACGGTCACCCCTCTTGAAGTGAGGGAGGGTACGGCCTTCATATCCTCGGGTAATACGCTCACCACGCACTGCCTGCTGTCCGATACAACCGGCCATCTGCGTCAGGTTAAGCATCGAACCACGGGCACCAGAGACCGCCATCACAACAGCGCTGTTGGAAAGACCCAGGTGACGTCCGGCAATCTCACCGGTCTTATCACGGGCCTTGCCCAGCACCTGCATGATCTGCATCTCCAGCGTCTCCTCGACCGTCCGGCCGGGCATGGGCTCAAGCTGGTCATCCTCGTAAACCCTGATACGCCGGGTCACATCTACTTTTGCCGCTTTGAGAACATCTGCAATCTGACCATACTCGGACTTTGCGAGATCCTCATCGTCGATACCAAAGGAGAAACCATCATACATGATACCCCGAATCGAGAGCTTGGTCACATCGTCCACAAACTGTGCACCACGGGCCAGGTTGTCCTGCCGCACAATCCGTTGCAGGATGGTCCCGTCAAAGGCTCCGATAGACTTCTTATCGATAGTGCCGGTGATGAGCTGACCGTCTTTTATCTGAACAAACGCATCACGTTCACAGAGTTCACGTTTACATTCCTTGCAGTTGATGCAGGAACTGGCCCGGTAAACCATATTGAGCGAATCCGGCAGAATCATCGAGAATATCTGTTTGTTCGACCAGTATTTGATGCCGTCCTCAACCTTTCCAGGCGTTGGCATATGCTCAGGCGCGCTGTGCTTTAACAGATACAGCGCATCCTTCTTGGTAAACCAGCGCAGCGTGTGAGTTAACAGGAAGATACCGGAGATGTGATCGTGAATACCACCAATGATTGGTCCGCCAAAACGGGGTGACATGATATTCTCCTGCACCGAACAAAGCATTTTGGCCTCACCCCGTGCTTCCTCAGTCTGCGGCACATGCAGGTTCATCTCATCACCATCGAAATCTGCGTTATACGGCGGACAGACAGCTGGATTCAGCCGGAATGTCTTGCCGTCCATCAGAATGACACGGTGGGCCATGATACTCATCCGGTGCAGCGAGGGCTGACGGTTGAAGAGTACAATATCACCATTCCGGAGCTGTCGGTCCACGCTCCACCCAGGTTCAATCATCTCAGCGACCGTCTCCCGGGTCTCTTCATTCAGGCGCACACGCCGTTTGTCAGGCCGGATTACGTAGTTCGCACCACAGGGGCTGTCAATGTATGGACGAATCGGACCGTTCAGCACAATCTGACGTACTTCATCGAGATTGAACTTCGTTACCTGCACCGGCACACTCATCTCGTTGGCAATCGCGAGTGGAAGACCCACTTCACCAATCGAGAGATACGGATCCGGTGAGATAACAGTACGGGCCGAGAAGTTCACACGCTTTCCGGAAAGAGATCCACGGAACCGTCCGTCCTTTCCTTTCAGACGCTGTGATATTGTCTTTAACGGACGACCACTGCGGTGTCGGGCAGGCGGACAGCCAGCGACCTCGTTATCCATATAGGTCGTCAGATGGTACTGCAGCAGTTCCCAGAGATCCTCAATAATCAGCTGGGGTGCTCCGGCATCCTGATTTTCCTTAAACCGCTGGTTGATACGGATGATATCCACCAGCTTGTGCGTTAAGTCATCCTCAGAACGCTGACCGTTCTCAAGGATAATTGACGGACGCATCGTCACCGGTGGCACCGGAAGAACAGTAAGGCAGGTCCATTCCGGTCGTGCAACGTCAGGGGCCAGGCCAAAGAGTCTCAGATCCTCGTCCGGGATCTTCTCAAGGCGTGAACGGATATCCGCCGGAGTCAGACGGTGATCCTGCTTCTTCCCGTCTTCAGTCCAGACCTCAGAAAAGGTCGTGGGTTTTTCGAAGTTGACCTTGTGCTGCTGCTCACCACAGTATGGGCAGACCCGCTCTTTTTTGATATCTTTCTCGGTGATCAGCTGACCAAAGCGTTCATTCTCCGGTCCGAGTGTCTTCTGAATCTCCTCAGGTGAGAGAAGAATCTTACCGCAACCCCGGCAGGTGACCCGCAGTAGTTTCCGAATCAGCCGGGTATAGCCGACGTGAATCACGGGCTTGGCGAGTTCAATATGGCCAAAATGGCCGGGGCAGTCTGCCGCTTTGTTATCACAGGTCTTACAGCGAAGACCCGGGTCAATAACACCGAGGTGGAGATCCATCAGACCCTGAGGGTAGGGGAACCCGTCATCATCATAGGTATCGGCCCAGATGATCTTACGTACACTCATCTTGCGGATCTCTTTGGGCGAAAGAAGCCCGAATTCGATCCTGCCAACACGTTTAGGACTTGTCATATTCCTTTACCTCCTGCTATTATACCTGATCCTCAAGGCGCATTCTCGGGGCTATTCCCATACTCTTCAGCTCATCAAGGAGCAGCTTGAAGGCATAACTCATCTCAACCAGATAGATATCCGTCTCAGCACCACAGCCAAGACAGCGCGTAACATTGCGCTTCCGGTCGAGGAATGCGATCATACCACAGTGGGCACAGACATACTGCTCGACCTTATCAGACTCGTCAAGAAGACGTTCTTTAAGGGCCATTGCCGCACCGTGACCGATCATCACATCACGCTCCATCTCACCAAACCGAAGACCACCCTCACGGGCACGTCCTTCGGTCGGCTGACGGGTTAAGACCTGCACCGGTCCACGTGAACGGGCGTGCATCTTACTCGATACCATGTGGTAAAGCTTCTGATAGTAGATAACACCAACATAGATCTCGGCCTTAAACTGCCGGCCGGTGATACCATCATACATCACTTCACGGCCGTTGTGAGCAAATCCGTGAGCCTTTAAGGAGGCACGAAGGTCTGCTTCAGATTCTCCTCTGAAAGCTGTCGCATCGATACGCCGTCCTTCCAGAGACCCGACCTTACCGCCCAGCATCTCAAGCATATGACCGACAGTCATACGCGACGGGATAGCGTGAGGGTTGATGATGAGGTCCGGTGCGAGACCGTTTCCGGTAAAGGGCATGTCCTCCTGCGGAACAATCAGCCCGACGACACCTTTCTGACCGTGACGTGACGCAAACTTGTCGCCAACCTCAGGAATACGGAGATCACGGGTGCGGACCTTCACAAGACGAGAACTGTTCTCACCTTCAGTCACAATAACTGTGTCAACTATTCCGTGTTCGTTCGACCGCATGGTTACTGAGGTATCACGGCGCTTCTCAACGGCAATCAGCTCACCGGTTGGTTCCTCAAGGAACCGTGGGGGTGACGTCTTACCGATGATAACGTCCTTCGCTCTGACCTCAGTCTCCGGGTTGATGACACCATCCGAATCCAGATTCTGGTAGTGTTCTACCCCATGGACACCGGCGACCTCTTCGTCAGGCACCTGAATCTTATCGACCTGGCCACCTGGATAGCGGCGCTCTTCACCGTCATAGGTTCTGAAGAAGTGAGAGCGTCCGACACCACGCTCAATAGCTGCCTTGTTGAAGATGAGCGCATCCTCAATATTGAATCCCTCGTATGAGATGATAGCGACGACCAGATTCTGGCCAGCCGGGCGGTCATCGGAACCGATAACCGTCGCAGTCTGCGTGTGCACCAGCGGTTTCTGGGAATAGTGGAGCAGATTGGCACGCGTATCAGGGCGCAGCTTCATATTCGAGCTTGCAAACCCAAGTGCCTGTTTGATCATACCGGCACCCATTGTGACACGCGGACTGGCGTTGTGCTCCGGGAACGGAACATGTGCTGCCCCGATACCCAGCATCAGCGACGGATCAACCTCAAGATGAGTGTGATCAGGAGTCAGATCCTCAGGGTTTATCGCAATGAGCAGATCTTCCTCTTCCTCCGCATCAATAAACTCAATGAGACCCCGTGTCACGAGGCTCATAAAGTCAATGTCGCCGATCTTCAGCCGGTCCGTATCTTCTCCGGTAACCTGCGGTTTTCCTTTTTCACAGACAATCAGCGGCCTTCTGGCACGCCCACGATCTGTGTGAACGATAACATCGCCGTTAAACTCCTTGTGGGAGATGTTGACCTCAGATGAGATTTCACCTTTACGGCGGCGGCGGCGCATCTCTGCGACCAGAGGTTTTGGGTCTTCGATCAGCCCAATCAGTGCGCCATCAATAAATACACGTGATTTTCGGTGAATACCTGTTCCTTCGCTCATAGATGCTCCCGTTTGAGTTCTTCAACACCGAGGTCATAGAGTGCTTTGATAATTTTCGGCTGGTCATTCACACCTTTGCTGATCTCCACTTCCTGGGCGAAATTCTTCACCAGACCACAATTCGGACCTTCCGGGGTTTCACTCGGACAGATCCGGCCCCACTGTGTAGGGTGCAGATCACGGGCCTCGAAATGAGGTTGTGACCGCGAGAGTGGCGAGATGACACGCCGAAGGTGAGAAACCACCGACATGTGATCGGTCCGGTCCATCAGCTGTGAGACACCGGTCCGTCCGCCAACCCAGTTTCCGGTCGCGAGTGGATGGAGCAGGCGTTCAGTGAGTACGTCAGCACGGACAACCGTCTGAATCGAGAGATCACGGTGACGCATCGAAGCACGCTCAAGCTGGTACTTGACATCACGGGTCAGGCGGTTTAAGGAGATACGGAAGAGATCCTCCATTAAATCTCCTGCCAGCTTCAGGCGTTTGTTTGCGTAGTGATCCTTGTCATCGATCTTGCGCCGGTCGAGCACCAGATCAAAACAGGACTCAGCCATCCGGCCAAGGAAGTGGGCCTTTGCGAGGCGCACACTTGCGACCCGTGAGGCATAGAGAGGATCTTCCTCACTGAGGCCTTTGGGCATGAGTTCATTGAGGTGCGGCAGCAGATAGCTATCCAGCACGAACTCAGCTCTCTTGCGCTGGTAATCCTTCGTCTGGTTCGGTGCGAGTTTCTTACCCACATACATAATGCCATCGTCGACATCAGCGCAGTCAGTCTCTTCGAGATTCTGCATCAGGTACGGAAGGACATCCTCATCGGTGGAGACAGCCTGGACTACTTCTTCATCAGAAGCCAGACCCAGCGCCCGCATCAGGTCAACAAAGCTCAGGTGACCGGCAACGGACGGGAATGAAACCTCCAGGAGGTTTTTACGGTTGCGCTCAACGATGACAAGAGCACGATATCCACGATACTGTGAGAACACTTTTGCGACATAGATACGTTCGTTATACCGCACAGTGTACTCGGTCATAATCTTGTTTGAGGCAAGATCCTCGAGGGTCATCAGCACACGCTCTGAACCGTTGACGATGAAATACCCGCCTGGGTCATGCGAGTCTTCGCCAAAGCGAATACGCTGATCATCACTAAGGCCGCACAGGTTACAAACCTGAGAACCAATCATAACCGGCAGCTGGCCAATGGTAGCGACCTCGGGCTCGTGGCGCTCCTCACCCTGCACCAGCGTCATCTCAAGCTGAATTGGTGCATAGTAGGTAAGGTTGCGAAGGCGTGCCTCACTGGGGAACAGATTGGACGTTGAACCGTCAGCTTCACGGACTGTCGGTTTCTTGACGGTAATTTTGCCAAGCTCTACCCAGACAGGTTCGTTATTCTTTCCCCGGCTTGCAATATCGGTCTCGATGACTTTCTGTTCATCGACAACCTTCTGCAGATTGTAGTCAAGGAAATGGTTGTACGAGTCCAGTTGATGGCGGGCTACGTGTTCCCGCGAGAAATACGATTTTGAAAGAACTTTTCGATCTAACAGAGATATCACCTCTGAATCTACTTTTTCGGACGCTTTACAACATACCGGTAGCTTTCAGCACGCCCGGCAGTCTGACTTTTACGGATAATGCGAACCACATCGCCCATCTTTGCCTCGACCTGCACGACAGCGGGGTCGTCATGATAGATCTTTGGCAAATGGTCAAAGGTGATCTGGTATTTATTGAGAAGTGTGTCAATCTCATCCGAAGTCATAATTACATGCTCCGGAACCATGACATGATTTAAAACATTAATAGCGGTGCTCATCTCCTGCCCTTGTGGTAATAGGTTTGGTTAGTTGGGAATCCCTCATTTTTAGATTTCATTACAAAAAATCGCAACACGGCCACTTGAGGTATCGTGGCAACGGGCCCGGAGGGATTTGAACCCCCGACCACCTGGTTAAAAGCCAAGCGCTCTGCCTAACTGAGCTACAGGCCCCTTCTCACCTTACTTCAAGGCAAGGTAACAATAATATTAGTCACTCATCTAAGTTAAACTTGTTTGTCACATATAAAGTACCAAATGCCAATTTGATCCTCTTTACCAAACCAACGCGCCGGGAACAAGCCAAAATGATTCAAAAAAAAGAGCCACAGGCAGGAAAAATATTTTATCTAGATTCGGATTAGGCAAT
>CAZBGM010000059.1:0-5592 GCA_964491505.1 uncultured Methanomicrobiaceae archaeon
AATCTTGCGATTATCATCAGCCTTCTTGGTATGCAGATCATGGAAGAATCTGATGAAAAGGTACAGTCTGTGTTGACTGATGTTGAGACCCGAATTATGTCGATGGCGGCAGTTCATGAGGGCTTGTATCATTCTGAAAATCTTTCGGAGATTGACCTGACTGAACATTTCAGAATGATAGAGGGGCAGATCATAGAGAGTTATAGCTTAAGTGTGCAAACCGGAATTCGATATAATGTGGAGGGAACCCCGTGTAATGTTGATCTTGAACTGGGGGTCTCCCTAAGTCTTGTGGTCAATGAACTGATTACCAATACGATAAAATATGCATTCCCTGGTCGTGAATCCGGAAACCTTCTAATATTGACTGACTGTGAAGGGGATACTATCCGGATTACGGTAGCGGATGATGGCATCGGTATCCCGGAAGATCTGGAATTGGCCTCTTTGAAATCTATCGGTCTTGCCCTTGTCAATTCAGTTATTACCCGTCAGCTTCACGGCACCCTTTTTGTTTCAGGGGTTTGTGGCACAAGATGGGTGATTCGAATTACCAAACCCAAAAAAGAAGATAATTAGTTACGAATTTCCAACAGGGAGGGGAGTGCCTGCGCCCACGTCCCGATCTCTTCCCAGTTGCGGAAATCTCCCTCTTCTACTTTTACCATTTTTAAGATCTGGAGATCTTTCAAGGCAGCGTCTTTCAGAGAGATTCGTCCGGCAAATGTCTTTGTGGTTGTTGGTGCGAAATAAATATGAAGGGCCTGAAATGACTTTTCAGCCATAGCCTTTGTTACTTCAGTCTCATCTTTGAGGGTGCCCCCAACCGAGAAGGCGGCGGCCGGTAATTTTTGGAGCGAAGAGGCATTTAGCCTGAGAAAGTCCATCGCCTCCACAAGCCATTTACCCATATACAGGGGGCTCCCAACGACAAAAGCGTCATATCCTTTTGTCGATGTGACGGTTTGTACCTCAGCGCAGTCTGTTTCGAATCCTTCACTATTGAGCACTGCTGCGATTCGTTCTGCAATCTCTTTCGTACTATTATATCTGGAGGCATAAGCCACGAGAATTTTTTTGGTCACTTCGTATTCACCTGTGGATCAACAACGTTTGTTTAATAGTCTATCCTGTGTTATTAGAGTATATCTGCGAATGCCATAATTGTGGTGATTTTATAGGAGTATGATTATGATGAGTGAAAAAAACCAGAGACGAACTCTCGTTATTATTTTAGCGGGAATCTGCCTGTTCTGTGCCGTGTGCGCTGGTTCTGCAAGCGCACAGACGATTGAAGCGGTAATTGGTGAGACGATTGAATTATCAGGTGGAGCATGGGGATACAATACTATCTATCTCTATATGACCGGCCCAAACCTGAATTCGAACGGTGTTCGGCTTGATAACCCCTCATCTGCGGTAACGACCGATGTTCCCTCGTCCTTTACACAGGCACAAGTCTCCGGGAATCACTGGACCTATAAATGGGATACTTCCCGACTGGGGGGGCTCTCTCCTGGTAGTTATCTGGTGTTTGCGGTTGGCCAGCCACTTGCCCGGCGGGATCTGAGTAGGGCTGACGGTGACTATTCAACCACGCCGGTCCTGTTCGGTGAACCGGGGATCTCAGCAGGGATCAGTACTTCATCACCCGGGCAGACAGGTATTCTGGAAATTTCATCGGTGCCTGAGCAGGCAACAGTAACAGTGGACGGGAAGGATTCCGGCAGAACTCCTGTTCAGGTGGGAAATCTTGCTCCTGGCAACCACGAAGTGACTCTTGCTTACCCGGGTTACCAGACCTCAACCGGTCTTGCGCCGATTTATGCAGGAATGGTTACAGAGTATTCCAAGAATCTTGAACTGAGTCCTACTCCAACGAGTGCGATCACGCCGGAAGAGACAGAACCTCCTGCGGCGTCAACCCCGGTGCCAACTCAGAGTCCGCTCACTCTACCGGTGCTGATTGCGGGGTTCTTGGGCGGACTGGGTGTTGCACTGATTATAGCAAAGAAATGACGCAATCAGTTCCGGATTTTTGAATTTTCCCAGTCAATCTCTCTTTTTTAATCCAATTGTTCATAATTTTTTTTGGTTCACGTGGATCTGTTAGACCTATTGATGCTTTCTCCTCTTTGAAATTCTTCTCCTATTCGATTAGTATATGCCTGCGCACTTCCAAATTAATGCAGGATGTCATCAGAGGAATTACCCAAACAATATGAGCCCAATCTTGTCGAGGAGAAATGGCTCTCGGTTTGGAAGGATGAGGCGTCGTATTTTGACCCGGCATCATCAAAGCCGCAGTTTATCATCGACACGCCGCCACCCTATCCAACCGGGAATTTCCACATCGGGAATGGATTTAACTGGTGTTATATCGATTTTATCGCCCGCTATAAACGGATGCGTGGCTACAACGTGATGTTCCCTCAGGGATGGGACTGCCACGGACTGCCGACTGAAGTCAAAGTTGAGGAGACACACAATATTACGAAAAACGATGTCTCCCGTGAGGAATTCCGAAGGATGTGCCGTGAGCTTACGCTTGGCAATATCGAAAAGATGCGTGCCACGATGCGCCGTTGTGGTTTCTCAATCGACTGGTCGAATGAGTATATCACGATGCTTCCGGAATATTATGCAAAAACTCAGCTCTCCTTCCTGAGGATGTTTGCAAAAGGGGACATTTACCAGAGCGAGCACCCGGTCAATTATTGTACCCGCTGCGAAACGGCGATTGCCTTTGCCGAAGTAAGCTATGAGGAGCGGACAACCAAACTCAATTATTTCGATTTTGATGGCATCGAGATTGCAACAAGTCGGCCTGAACTTCTGGCTGCCTGTGTGGCCGTTGCAGTACACCCTGAAGATAAACGCTATACTGAAATAACCGGCTCGAAGCTTATGGTTCCATTATTTGGGCACGATGTCCCGGTAATTGTTGATGAGGCTGTCGATCCTGAGTTTGGCAGTGGTGCGGTTATGATCTGTACTTTTGGAGACAAACAGGATGTGTATTGGTGGAAGACGCACAACCTCGATCTTCGCAAGGCGATCGACCAACAGGGCATTATGACATCTCTGGCCGGTCCTTATGCAGATCTCTCCTCTACTGAGTGCCGGACAAAAATTCTTGCCGATATGCAGGAGCAGGGGATTCTGAATCGTCAGGAAGCTCTCGAACAGCGGGTTGGAACCTGCTGGCGCTGCAAGACTCCTATTGAAATTCTCTCTGAGCGACAGTGGTTTGTAAAAGTACATAACGACGATATCCTTGCTGCCGCAGACAAGATCTCGTGGACTCCCGAACACATGAAAGCCCGGCTTGAAAACTGGGCTTCTCAGATGGAGTGGGACTGGTGTATTTCAAGGCAGAGGGTTTTTGCCACGCCAATTCCGGTCTGGGTCTGCGATTCCTGTGGTGAGATCATTCTGCCTGCCGAAGATGAGCTCCCTATTGATCCAACGGTAGATCAGCCGTCTGCCCCATGCCCAAAGTGCGGCGGCACTGCGTTTACCGGAGAATCAGATGTGCTGGATACCTGGATGGACTCATCGATATCTGTCCTGAATGTCACGGGGTGGGATGGGAGTAAAATCCCTGACCTTTTCCCTGCTCAGATCCGCCCACAGGGCCATGATATTATCAGAACCTGGGCATTCTATACCATTCTGCGGGCCGGTGCCCTGACTGGCAGTCATCCGTGGGATCAGATTCTCGTTAATGGTATGGTGCTCGGTGACGACGGATTCAAGATGAGCAAGAGTCGTGGCAACATCATCTCTCCTGAAGAAGTAATTTTAGAACATGGGGCCGATGCCTTCAGGCAGTGGAGTGCCTCAGGTGCGGCAACCGGTTCAGATATTGTCTTCTCATGGAACGATGTCATCGCTGCCTCACGCTTCCAGACAAAGATGTGGAATATCGCCCGCTTTGTGCTGATGCACCTTGAAAAGCAGAACGAGGTTGTAGAGAGTGCAACGGTACTTGCCGATCGCTGGCTGTTAGTCCGCCTCTCTGAGACTGTTCAGACGGTAACTGAAGCGATGGATGCCTACCAGTTTGACCGCGCAGTTCGGGCAATTCGTGAATTTGCCCGCGAAACATTTGCTGACAATTATATCGAGCTTGTTAAAGGGAGACTCTATGATAAGGAAGGCTCTCCGGACAGTGCGCTCTATGCCCTGTCAGTAACCCTTGATGCTCTTTGCCGGATGCTTGCGCCGATTGCGCCGTTCTTTGCTGAGGAGATCTTCTCAAACATGAATAAAGGCAGTGTGCATGAAGCTCCGTGGGTCGCCTTTGAGTATGTGGACGAAGACGCGTTGGTGCAGGGCGAACTTCTGGCAGAAGTGGTGGCAGAGGTCCGGCGGTACAAACACGATAAGAAGATGGCACTTAATGGTCCGCTTGGTGAAGTAACCGTATATACGCCGTTTGATGTCGATGACGCAGGCGATGCTTCAGCTGCCCTGAATGCGACGGTCATCTGGAAAAATGAACGCCCTGCTCTTGAGGAAGTTGTCAGCGATGTATATTTTAATCTAGCCGTGATTGGCCCGACTCTGCGCGGCGCGGCAAAAGGATTCATGGCAGCGGTCCGGGAGCTTTCAGAGGAAGAACTCAAAAATCCGCCGACTGAAATAAACGTTGCTGGTGAGATGATTGCTGTTCCTGAAGATGCTTTTTCACTGGTATATTCCTATCAGGTGGCAGGAGAGACGGTGGATGTATTAACTCTCCGTGAGGATGTTATCCTTACTATTCAGAACAACGCCTGATATCCTCAGCAACAAACGAAACAATTTTTTCTTTTTCCTGCATTGCGTCAATAACGATAAAACGACGAGGATCTTGTCTGGCGATCTTTAGGTATTCAGCCTGTACCTGGACCAGTACGTTCTCACGCTCAAAATGCTCACGATTTTCTTTTTCATCGAGCCGTTTCAATGCCTCTTCAACCGGAATTGTCAGCAAATAGGTGCGATCAGGTACAATGGTCCAGCCTTCATGAATGCCGCGAATCCAGGCACCAGCATCGGGAAGAACCCCGGCGAGTGTGGCCGTTTGATAGGCGTATCGTGAGTCAGAATACCTGTCTGAAATGACTATTTTCTCTTGTTCAAGTGCCGGACGGATGATTTTTCTGAGATGAGCTGCATGGTCAGCAGTAAATAGGAGTGCTTCGGCAATTGGATCGATCTCTTCTGCCACACCGCGCCGGACCTGATCGCCTATCCAGGTATTTCCTGGCTCTCTGGTAAAAAGTGGCTGAAGGTCGGCAAGTTCTTTCTTCAGCCCCTCAATGAGTGTCGATTTTCCACACCCATCAATCCCCTCAATTGTGATTAACATAATTCCCCATCCTGCAGAACATGAAGTGGTATCTCTCCGGTATGCACAGCTGTTGCGATAATTGCTCCATCAAAGCCGATATCCGCAAGTATCCTGAGATCATCCATGGTCGCCACGCCACCACCGTAGAGTAGCGGTCCTCTGCAGGCATCGCGGAGTGCCGAAAGGTCGAGCCCACCAAAGCCTGTTTTTGTCCCGACACCAGAGAGGTTGAGAAGAACACAGCCTTCAAA
>CAZBGM010000059.1:5692-8796 GCA_964491505.1 uncultured Methanomicrobiaceae archaeon
ACCTGCCCGGCAAGGATGTCGACTGCGAGTATAATCTTCATGTGATACGTAAGCAATATTACGAAGGGCGACCACAAATAAATATGGAATTATTAGTCAGCCCAAGCAGTGTTGAAGAGGCAAGGAATACACTATCTGCTGATATTGTTGACGTCAAAAAACCCTCAGAGGGTTCTCTTGGTGCGAATTTTCCCTGGGTAATTAATGAGATCAAAGCCTTTTCTGATAAACCAGTGAGTGCTGCCATCGGCGATTACGCGTTTCTCCCCGGTGGGGCTTCACTTGCTGCATATGGTGCCGCATCTGCCGGTGCAGATTACATCAAAGTTGGCCTGATGTTTGATGGAGAGGACAAGGCAGCAGAACTGATCAAAGCTGTTGTGAAGGCTGTGAAATGGCAATATCCCGAAAAAAAGGTTGTTTTCGCGTGCTATGCTGATTATTCCCGTGTAGACACGATTTCACCATTTGCCATGGCACCGCTGGCGGCGAAAGCAGGCGCTGATGTTGCCATGATTGACACCGCTATCAAGGACGGCAAAAGCCTTTTTGACTATCTAGGTGAAGATGAATTAACAAAATTCTCTGCAAAGAACCGCGAACTTGGCATAAAAACGGCACTTGCGGGTTCTCTGAAATTCGAAGATTTTGTCCCTCTCAGACGTATTAATCCTGAAATTATTGGCGTAAGGGGAATGGTTTGTGGTGGGGACCGGAGTGCCGTCGTGCAGGCTGAACTCGTAGAGAAGGCAATGGCACTCGTGCGTGCCTAGATTGATTATGGTGAAATATACACTCAAAACAGACATCCCACTGGGGCTTACGTTTGACGATGTGCTTTTAAGACCTGCCGAATCGTACATCGAGCCAAATGAAGCCGATGTGAGGAGTCGTTTTTCCAAAAAAATTGACATGAACATTCCGCTTGTATCTTCGGCGATGGATACAGTTACTGAGAGCGCGATGGCAATTGCGCTTGCCCGTGAGGGCGGTATCGGTGTACTCCATCGCAACATGAGTGCGGAAGCAGAAGTTGCAGAAGTGGGCGTAGTCAAGCGCGCTGATGATATCATCGAGCGTGAAGTACTGACTGTTGGCCCCTCAGCAACGCTTGCTGATGTTGACCGTCTGATGTCGGACCACGGGATCTCTGGTGTGCCGGTGATGGATGAGGGAACGATCATTGGTATTGTAAGCCGGCGAGATCTTCGTGGCATCGTGCATAAACGCGGAGCAGAAAACATCTGCAATGTAATGACCAGTGACCCCATCACAGCCTCAGAGGACATCTCCCTCGACGAAGCCCTTGAGTTAATGTATACGAACAAGGTGGAGCGCCTGCCGGTCTCCAGTGCACATGGCCGCCTTATTGGTATCATAACCATGCAGGATCTGCTCGAAAAACAGCCATGGATCAACTCCAGCCGTGATGAAAGCGGAAAACTCAGAGTTGCTGCGGCTGTCGGACCATTTGATTACGACCGTGCCATCATGCTTGATGAAGCGGGTGCCGATGCCCTTGCCGTTGACTGTGCCCACGGCCACAATATGAACGTCGTGCGAGCAGTTGAGGAGATCAAGGACAATGTGAAAGCCGAAGTTGTAGCTGGTAATATTGCCACTCGTGAGGGGGCAGAAGCGCTCGGCAGTTTTGTTGACGGCCTGAAAGTGGGTATTGGTCCGGGTTCGATCTGTACAACCCGGATCGTTGCCGGAGTTGGTGTCCCACAGATAACAGCGATCACTGAGGTTGCTGAAGTCGCTTCTGAATTTGGCGTGCCGGTGATTGCCGACGGAGGCATTCGGTACTCCGGTGATATCGCAAAAGCAATCGCAGCAGGTGCTGACTGCTGTATGATGGGCAGCATGCTTGCCGGGACCGATGAGGCACCAGGCAAGCTAATAACGATCAAAGGACGTCGTTACAAGCAGTATCGTGGCATGGGCTCTCTTGGTGTCATGGAGGGTGGCCAGTCGTCAGACCGCTATTTCCAGGACAAATCCATTGGACGGACAAAGTTTGTTCCAGAGGGCGTTGAAGGTGCGACTCCGTATGTGGGCGTGGTCTCTGATGTCATCTATCAGCTTGTCGGCGGCATTAAGTCGGCGATGGGATACACGGGCTCAGCAACGATCAGCGATCTGCAAAGTAATGGTTCATTCATTCGGATTACTACTGCCGGGTCGGTAGAGTCACACCCACATAATATCTTGATCACCGACGAGGCACCAAATTATCGCTTCCCCGAATAATATTTCTCCCTCTCTTTTCTTGCATTTTTTTGTTGATAGCAACAGTCATAATTAATTAGAAGAAACGTAATCTTAGAAAATACATGTTTGATACTGACGAGGTTTCACGTCTTTTTGATGTTCTTGGCAATCGAAATCGGCGCAGGATAATTGAACTGCTCCGGCAGAAACCATGTTTTGTAACAGAGATATCTGAACGTCTTGTGCTCAGTCCAAAGGCAGTGATTGAGCATCTCCATCTGATGGAGAAGGAACGGATCCTCGCCTTTCGTAACGATACCAACCGGAGGAAGTACTATTACATTACCCGGGATTTCACCATCAATGTCCATATGGACAATGAAAAGGGTGAAACTAGTAATGAGGATATACCTCATCCGGCAATTACAAAATTGAAAGATCTCTCGAAACTTTTGGAAACCCGGCAAAAGATTCTAACGGATCTCGACTATGTTGAACGTGATATAAACGCTTCGTTTAGTGAATTTGTGGCACTTACCAAAGGAATATTAGAGAGTGAGGCAGAGGTGAACGTAGTAATTTCCCTGTACCATGACCCCCTGAATATTGAGGATGTGGAAGATGTGACTGGGATCTCCTGTCATGAGCTTGCAACCATTATGAAACGTCTGGCAGCACGGGGAATTGTTGAACGAACAGGAGAGCTCTATAAGGTGTGTGAACGATTTGTCCGGTGACTCATACGACGATGTTTTTAAAAATCTGGCACAGGTGATGGAAGATATCTTCAGCAACCTGAATATTGATGATAGGGCGCGGTTTGTAGGTTGTACTATTATATCCGGGTCTGGCGATACGCCGAAAATGCTACACCTGGATGAAGCAGCACG
>CAZBGM010000060.1:0-2779 GCA_964491505.1 uncultured Methanomicrobiaceae archaeon
GTTATCCGAACGCCACCTCAGCGAGTGTGACGGTAAAGGTCAAGAACGACAATGAAACGTTCTACGTGGCCTTTACGAATGAGAAGGTCCGGGTGTATTCCTATGAGGATGATGGTGTCGTGACCGCACTTGAGACCTGGGCGGATGGGAAGGCTGTGCTGGGGTGAATGAGTCCCGGTTCCTTTCTCTTTTTTTGTACTGATGAGTCTGTTTGAGAGAGATTATCGTTAAAAAACCGACCACTAAGAAAGTCGGGTTTTCTCAATATAGTGCCGAACGATTATTTTCTAAATTAAACCGGTTAAAACGCTTAATCGTACAAATCATTCATTCAAAAAGACATGTTCACCACTTTATTACAAACCTGTATGAGACGCCAGTCTCACACTGGTTTTGATGAAAATGGGTTTGTCATTTTTATAGCTATTTCAGGCAGATTTAAGGCACTCGAATTGCTGTGTGATCACTCGTGATTCATTTTATCTTGTTCCGGACCTGAACATATGAATAATGCAGACAGATTCTGTTCGTCATGCAAGGTTTGATGCCCTTCTTCTTATTGAAAATTTAATCCGTTCGCATGGAGGAGAATTTACAAAAAAAGACATATGGGAGCAGATTACAATCAATCATGATTATCAGATGTTTCAGGAAATATTCAGATACTTCCTTGATTCAAAAAAGATTGCTATTGATTCTGATGGATTTGTATGCTGGACTTATAATCCCGAGTTGGTCAGAAAATACCGGAATAATTCCAGCCTTCGGATACTATGAACTGAGATGTCTGTTTTTATTGTTTCCAGTTTCAGAACATTTTTCATCTCTAATGTCTGAACAACAACTGTATGTATTATGCTCATTCTACCGATGACTCTGATAAGAAAAACTGGCAACTTCTGAAGGATCATCTTGAGAATGTAGCGGATCTTTCCGGTGAATTTGCTAAAACGTTCAATTCCGAAAACATTGCATATTCTGCCGGTCTTCTCCACGATATTGGGAAATATTCTGAAGAATTCCAGAAACGCCTTGAAGGCTCTCAAATTCGGGTTGACCATTCAACTGCCGGTGCTATCGTAGCAGGGAAGGCATACCCCCCGTTACTTGCCCGAATATTAGAATATACCATATCCGGGCATCATGGTGGTTTAAGGAATTATGGCAGCAATTATAGTGGTCTTGGAGAACGTCTGAACAATGCCATATTAAAAGATTATTCCGCATATAAAAATGAGATAACAGTTCCTGATTTGCGTTCGTTCCAGCCAAAAATTCAGTATAATATCAATCCGGGTTTCACATTTTCATTTTACATACGAATGTTGTATTCATGTCTCGTTGATGCGGATTTTTTTGACACAGAGAGATTTATCGATCCAGATAAATCTTCGCTACGGGGTAATTATGATACATTCGACACATTAGCTGAACGGTTTGACAGACACATGGATACAATCGTATCCAATGCAGATAATACTCCTATCAACTCATTAAGGGCCGATATCTTTGAGCAATGCAAAGAAAAAGCAGCACTTCCTCCGCAAATGTTTACTATGACCGTCCCAACTGGTGGAGGTAAGACCCTTTCCTCAATGGCATTTGCCCTCAAGCATCTGGAAAAACACGATCTCAAAAAAATATTCTACATAATACCCTATACGAGCATTATCGAACAGAATGCTGAAGTATTCAGAACAATATTTGGTGAAGAGAATGTTCTGGAACACCACAGTAATTTTGACCCGGACAATCTGAAGGATTCTGAAGATTTTTCAGATTTAATATCTGATAAACTGAAACTTTCATCTGAAAACTGGGACATTCCGATCACCGTCACAACAAATGTGCAGTTTTTTGAGTCTCTTTTTTCAAATAAGAGTTCAAGGTGCCGGAAGCTACACAACCTTGCTCAGAGTGTCATCATTCTTGATGAAGCCCAGATGGTACCTACGGGTTATCTCAAGCCATGTCTTGCTGCGTTATCGGAACTGGTAAGAAATTACGGAACAACGGTCGTCATCTGTACGGCCACGCAACCACGGTTAGAGGGCCTCCTCGATAAAACATGTACGCCTGTCGAGATGGTAGAATCTCCAGAATTACTCTATGAAAAGTTTCAAAGGATCACACTTAGTAATCTCGGCGAATGTAACGATGAAGAGTTGTCCGGACGATTAAAAGAACAGAGACAGGTTCTCTGTATAGTCAATACACGAAAACACGCCCAAAAATTGTACGAAGCTATTTCTGAAACAACAAATTGCTTCCATCTAAGTGCAAGGATGTGTCCGGTGCACCGGAGAAAACATCTTAAAAAAATCAAAACGCTGTTGGAAACGGGAGAGGAATGCCGGGTCATTTCAACTCAGCTAATTGAAGCTGGTGTTGATATTGACTTCCCGGTTGTATACCGGGCAATGGCAGGGATTGATTCAATAGCTCAGGCTGCTGGCAGGTGCAACCGGGAAGGCAAACTTGCTTCAGGAACAACCTACATTTTTAAGTCAACAGAAAGTTACGGAAAAGCAACAAGCTGGCAAAAACGGGTTGCGGAGATCGGCGAGATGACCTGTAACAATTATTCGGATCCACTCTCACTCCCTGCTGTTGATGACTATTTCCGACTTCTCTATTTCCACGAAGGTGAAGAAAAACTTGACAAAAAAGGGATCTTGCCGTCTCTGGAAGAAGGAGGTAAAAACCTCAAATTTCCGTTTGAAGATGTTGGTGCGAATTTTACACTCATTGAACAGAATACACGGGCGATTGTTATTCC
>CAZBGM010000060.1:2879-6692 GCA_964491505.1 uncultured Methanomicrobiaceae archaeon
CGGGTTCAGAGAGCTTCTCTTGTGTTACGTGACGTGTGTTATTACATTGAAGCACACTTTGAAATGACGGACAAAGCAGGTTCTGACGATGATCCTAAGAAACACTACAATATTGCACTCCGGAGAATGAGGCGCGGGCAATATTATCACCATCCCTATTTCGGTTGCCGGGAATTTCCGGTAAACTTTGAGCTTGTCGAGGAAGAAGTTCCGAAATCTGTTTATTCTGGTGAAAAAGATCTTGGGTTTATGCTCTACGACATTGATTTTGATGATGACAATAAAGCCATCTTCTTCAGAGCAAACATGGAAGATGGTGTCGTTGACGTTGAGAAATGTCTCTGTTTTGGTGGCTTGTCATGATTTTGCAGGCACTTTGTGAATATTATGATATCTTAAATAGTGATCCTGAGGTCTCTATTTCAAAGTCCGGATATAGTAGTGCAAAGGTATCCTTTGCACTTGTTCTTTCCGGCGACGGTCAAATCTCTAACATTGTCGATCTCAGAAGTGATGACAAAAACCCAAAACCAAGACAGATGGGTGTCCCTTTGCAGGAGAGTCGTGCAGCAGGCGTCTCTCCATATTTTTTATGTGAAAATGCAAAATACGTATTTGGTGTTGAGAAACTAAAAGAAAATGAATTTCAGAAAAAATTTACCGGTACTAAGAATAAAAACAATGGTAAAGAACCAGTTGTTTTAGAGAATTCCGGGAACGACGTTATATTTATCAGTCAGCGTTCGCAGGAATGTTTTGAGAGATTTAAGGCGCTTCAGCATGAAATCCTTGATACAATACAGGATCCGGACGCGAAGGCCTTCCTTACGTTTCTGGACAACTGGAATCCTGAAGATTTTCTTAACCAGTCAAAAATTCTCGAATACCAGGACGATATCCTTACCGGAGGAAATTTCGTTTTTGAGTATAAAGGATCGTTTTTGCATGAAAATGCTGCCATCCTGAAAGCATGGGAAAGGTATTTCTCGCAAAAACAGAATGAAAATACTACAGTAATGCAGTGCCTCGTGAGCGGGCAATGTGAACCGATAGCCCGAACACATCAAAAAATCAAAGGGGTTGTCGGCGCTCAGGTTTCCGGGGCTTCACTTGTCGGTTTTAACAACGAAGCTTTTTGTTCATATGGAAAAACACAAAGTTTCAATTCACCCATTGGCGACCAGTCAATGTTCAGGTACACCACTGCTTTAAACCATCTCCTTGCAAGTCAGAAGAACAGAATTCGTATCGCTGATGCAACGGTTGTTTTCTGGGCAGAAACCACTGGTGGTCAGTGTGAAGATCTGGTCTTTTCGTTTTTTAATCCCCGGGATGTTGAAGAAGATACAGAAGCAGAACAGCCCGATACCCCTTCGAAAATACAGGATTCAGAAAAACGAAAAGAGATTGAAGATATCCTTAAAAAAGTCCGAAAGGGGGGCTTTCTACAGAAAGAAGATCTTGGAGCAGATCCCGAAACAAAGTTCTATATTCTTGGACTTTCTCCAAACAACGCACGATTAGCAATCCGTTTCTGGTACGTTGATACCTTTGGCGGAATGATAGCAAAAATTGCACAACATCATCTGGACATGGAAATTATAAAAGGTGATTTTGGTGCGAGACACCCTTCCGTTTTCGGACTTTTAAAGGAGACCATAGCTAGAAATTCAGAGAAAAGTGATGTCCCACCACTTCTCGGAGGGCTTTTGATGCGGTCCATTCTCAATAGAACCCCCTATCCACTCCAGATGTACAATGCCATTTTGAATCGTGTGAAAGTTGAGAGGTCGATTAACCATGTCAAAGCCGGATTTATCAAGGCACATCTGCTCAGGCAAAGCCGGGCCGGTCTGACAGACATCCAGGAAGAATTGATTACTATGAGTTTGAATGAAGATAACCCAAATGTGCCGTACCGTCTGGGACGGCTCTTTGCAGTGCTTGAGAGTGTACAGCGTGATACGAACAAAGATATGGGAAGTACGATTCGGAGCAAATATTTCAGCAGCGCAGCAGCAACCCCTGCTGTTGTTTTTCCGGTGTTGCTGAAGTTAGCACAACATCATATTGCAAAGTCTGACTGGGGATTTAAGACGAACCGGTCAATTGAAGAAATCCTTTCAGAGGTCGATGCGTTTCCGGAATTCATGAACCTTGATGACCAGGGTATGTTTATGCTTGGATACTATCACCAGAGACAGGCATTTTTCGCAAAAAAGAAGACAACCACAACAGAGGAGGAATAAATTATGAGTGAAGTTATCAAAAACCGCTATGAATTTGTATTGTTATATGATGTTGAAAACGGAAACCCAAACGGCGATCCCGATATGGGCAATATGCCACGGATAGATCCCCAGACGGGACATGGTATCGTAACAGATGTTTGCCTCAAACGGAAAGTCCGGGATTATGTGGACCTGGTAAAGAGTGAAGAGGCAGGATATGAGATATATGTAAAATCCGGTGCGGTGCTGAATACACAACACGAAAAGGCATACATAAGTCTCGGAATTAAACCCAGCGACAAAAAACCCAAAGACGATACACTGACAAAATTCATGTGCGATAATTTTTATGATATTCGTGCATTTGGTGCGGTTATGACGACGAAAGTAAACTGTGGTCAGGTCAGAGGACCGGTGCAGATCAATTTCTCCCGAAGTATTGATCCAATATTCCAGCAGGAGATAACCGTTACCCGCTGTGCTGTCACAACAGTAAAGGATGCTGAAAAAGGGCAGACTATGGGTAAAAAACAGATTGTTCCTTACGCATTATATCGTGCAGAGGGATATATTTCCCCGCATCTGGCCAAAAAAACAACCGGGTTTACTGAAGATGATCTTGAACTGTTCTGGGAAAGCCTCGTGAATATGTTTGAGCATGACCATTCCGCAGCAAGAGGAAAGATGTCTGCCCGGAAGCTTATCGTTTTTAAGCATAACAATGAACTTGGATGCTGTCAGTCTCATATTCTGTTTGATCTGGTGAATATTGAGCGTCTTTCGAAAGATATGCCGGCCCGGTCTTTTGGAGACTATAGCATTTCTGTTTCTGACTCAGTACCTGACGGTGTGGAAGTAATTGAAAAGCTATGAGTGATAAAAATTATGCTGAAGATGAACTGCTGGCATTGTCCGGCATTCAGCATTTTTCTTTTTGTAAACGCCAATGGGCACTGATACATATTGAACAGCAATGGGATGACAATTTACGAACGGTGCAGGGGCATTTTTTGCACGAACGTGCGGATGACCCGTTTTTTTCTGAGTCCAGAGGTGAAGTTTTTATCTCGAGATCTGTCCCGTTGGTCTCTCATTCACTTGGTCTGTATGGAATTGCAGACGTTGTTGAATATATTCAGTCTCATTCAGGAATCAGTATACCGGGTCATGAGGGTCTCTGGATAATGCACCCGGTTGAGTATAAACGGGGAAAACCGAAACCTGATCAACGGGATGAGGTCCAGTTGTGCGCCCAAGTAATGTGTCTTGAGGAGATGTTTGATGTTACCATTTATGAGGCTGATTTTTACTATTATGCTGTGCGGAGAAGACTTCATCTGAGTATAGATGATGAACTCAGGGATCATGTCCGTTCACTATCTGATGAGATGCACGAGCTGTATCGTAAAGGTGTTACCCCTCCGGCAGATAAAACGAGGAACTGTAAATACTGTTCTCTTGTCGATATTTGTGTTCCTAAAATTACCAAAAAGAGACGAGCGGTAAAAAATTATATTGCGGGTCATGTGGAAGATGCCTGTGTTTCTGAACGTTCATTCGGCCCGGAAGGATCATAATATTC
>CAZBGM010000060.1:6792-8780 GCA_964491505.1 uncultured Methanomicrobiaceae archaeon
TAGCAGACAGCCCCGATAAATCACTTGATATTGCTAAGAGTTTTATTCAGGGCAAACTGGTAAACTGTAGTACTGTTCTGGGCAGAAGTATTCGTGATCATTCAGAGATTGTTGACTGTAAAAAAATTCAGTCAGCTGATAATGTACTGATTGAAAATCTCAGGAATATTGAGGAATGCTGTAATTCTGAAACATTGCGGGGGATCGAGGGAGTTTGTGCAAAAAATTATTTTTCGGCATTTGATGATCTTATTCTTCAGCAGAAAGATAATTTTTTTCTTTATCAAAGAAACCGCCGGCCTCCTCTTGATAATATGAATGCATTGCTTTCATTTTTGTACACGTTGCTTGCTCATGATGTTGAATCTGCATTGGAAACTGTTGGCCTTGATCCCTATGTGGGTTTTTTCCATACTGACAGACCCGGCAGACCGAGTTTGGCACTTGATATGATGGAAGAGTTCCGGCCATTTTTAGCTGACCGTCTGGCATTAAATCTTGTGAATCTGAAGCAGCTGAATAAGAAGGACTTTGTTCTAAAGGAGAGTGGTGGGATTCTGATGACTGATGAGGGCAGGAAGAAGGTTCTGGGTGCCTGGCAGAAACGAAAGCAGGATGAGATTGTCCATCCTTATCTGAATGAGAAGATACCGGTTGGATTGATTCCTTATGCCCAGGCTCTGCTTATGGCCCGGTTTCTTCGGGGAGATCTGGAAGGGTACCCACCATATTTTATGAACTGAGGATTGTTATCATGATGGTTTTGGTTACGTATGATGTAAGTACGATATCTGAAGAAGGGGCAAAGCGATTGCGGAAAGTTGCTAAGGTCTGTCTGAATTATGGACAGAGGGTACAGAATTCTGTTTTTGAATGCCTTGTTGATCCGGCACAGTTTGAAAAGTTAAAACATGCTTTGTGTGATATTATTGATGAGGAATGGGATAGTCTGAGATTTTATTATCTGGGAAAAAACTGGAAAAACAGAGTTGAACATTTTGGATCGAAGAAGGGGTATGATCCTGAAGGTTTACTGGTTGTGTGATTTCTGCGAACCTTAAGCTTACATGAATTCCCCGGACTCTTCGCAACCGATCCGGAACATGCACATTTAAATTTTTCCCGGCAGTAACCGGGCAATACAAATCAAAGGAAACATTACGTCCGGATTCATTTAAGAATCGCCAGTATTACAAACAGAAAATATTTGGCTGAATTTCAGTCTATTGCCGGATTTAATCCCGGAAACTATGATAATTTCCTTTTTTTTAAGTATCATTACAATATCTTTATTGCAACTGTTGAGAACATATTTTGCGGTCACACCCTCTCACGGGTGTGTGGATTGAAATATAGAATCACCACAATGCGGGAACGAGCAACATAGTCACACCCTCTCACGGGTGTGTGGATTGAAATATAAGCACTAGATTAAATTATATCGCACTAATCAGGTCACACCCTCTCACGGGTGTGTGGATTGAAATTTCGCATAATTTACAATATTTGTCATCATAATAACGTCACACCCTCTCACGGGTGTGTGGATTGAAATCATCCCTGAATATCCTTATCATCATAACAATCCGTCACACCCTCTCACGGGTGTGTGGATTGAAATATTTATGGTAAGACCGCACAGGCTATTTATGACAGTCACACCCTCTCACGGGTGTGTGGATTGAAATACAAGAACAGCAAAAGTTCTGTATTCGTTGCCCGTCACACCCTCTCACGGGTGTGTGGATTGAAATATATCAAATCCTCATCCTAGCCCATTCTCAGCTGTCACACCCTCTCACGGGTGTGTGGATTGAAATCATAAAACCCGAACAAAAATTGATATCAGCTGATGTCACACCCTCTCACGGGTGTGTGGATTGAAATACAGTCTATCTGATTATGCAAAATTCGGGATAGGTCACACCCTCTCACGGGTGTGTGGATTGAAATGATAGACTGTTGACATTATCCCCACTGGATTCTCG
>CAZBGM010000061.1:0-8444 GCA_964491505.1 uncultured Methanomicrobiaceae archaeon
TGTAATTAGATGACCTCCGTGATCAATGATCCACTTCGTCAGAAACTCCTCTTAGGGGCGCTCTGTCTCGGAGTAATTATGGACGGACTTGACGGTTCGATTGTGAACGTCGCTCTCCCGGCAATCGCATCTGATTTCAACACCTCCACCGGCACCATTTCCTGGGTCATCATAACCTATCTCCTCATGATGGCAGGGTTCCTTCTTGTCTTCGGAAAGATCGCTGACCGAGGCCTCATGAAAAAGATCTTCATCGGCGGATTTATCATATTCACGATTGGATCAGCCGCCTGTGGTTTCTCCCCCCACCTCTATTCTCTTCTGGGTGCCAGAATTGTCCAGGGAATTGGAGCTGCCATGATTGCTGCTGTTGGTCCGCTCCTCTGTGTCAGATGCCTCCCACCCCGTATGCTGGGCGTATCTCTTGGCGTTCTCACTGCCGCCAGTTCTATCGGCCTCGCCGCCGGACCAGCCATTGGTGGATTTTTAACCCATCTTTTCTCCTGGCACTGGATATTCTTAATCAATATACCAATAGGAATCATTGGCATTCTCTACGCCCACTGGATTATCCCTCAGGACTATCCGGCAGATGAAAAAACACCGTTTGACATTGCCGGAGCTGTGACACTGTTTGGGGCTATGGTCTTTGGTATCTTTGCACTCGTTGAAGTTGCTCCCCTCGGGATCACAGATCCACAGATTCTCGTAAGTTCTGCACTCTGTGTACTGTTTGCCTCTTTCTTCATTTTCCATGAACTTCGAACACCGGTGCCTTTCATTAATGTCCATATTTTCAGCAAATGGCAGTTTTCTTCTGTCGTGATGGCATTTCTTTTCATCAATGTCCTGTTTATGGGAGTGTTGTACCTTCTGCCCTTCTACCTTATCGCAGAAATGAAATTTAATCTGGCAACGATCGGGATGTACCTCTTAATCCCTCCACTAATCACTGCCCTTCTCAGCGTCCCCTTTGGCAGAATGTCAGATCGATACGGGCGAAGATGGTTTGTCGTTGTCGCCTGTGTGCTGCTGATTGTATATTATATTATATTTGCAATGCTTGTCCCGGAAGCCGGGATTGTTCCTCTGCTTGTTGCCCTCATACTCATGGGAGCTGTTTTTGGGATTGCAGGTGGCGCTGCCTCAAGCAGAATTATCGAAATTGCTCCGGAAGGTGAAAAGGGAACCGGCTCATCTCTTATGATAACAGCCATGTATCTCGGCAGCGTAATCGGAACAGCACTCTTTGCAACACTCTTCACCTTCAAAACATCCTCCGGTGGTGTGGTGGCATTTGCGAGCCTTGACTCAGTAACCTTCCTTTCCGGGTTTCATTTCACGATGTTTACCGGCCTTATCCTGTCGATATTCCCGCTCATATTTTCTGCCATTGTCAAAGATGAGAAAAAGAGCAAGGTCTGACGCTATTGAGTTTTTGATAACTAAATGTCCCAGGCAACCATCTTGCGGTGAATTTCCTCATCACCTTTCTTTTTAGGCAGGTTATAATCAGTGAATCCGCATCAGAATCAGAAAGAGGTGGGTTTCAAGCGTAAAGATACATCTCTCATAAAAATAGCATCACTGAACAGAATTATTTTTGAGATCATTTATGCGGAGAAACATCTGCCAGATGTAACCTCAGACAAGATCGTTCTCTCATCAGCCACAATCCCTTTTAAATTGGAGACAATCCATTGATTACCAACTCAAAAGGGAAGTATCTGCCGTATCAAATTCGTACGACACGGGAGGCAATTAATTCTCCTAGTGATATCGAACGGAAAGCTTATCAGTATCTTGAAAAAATTGGTGATGTTGAGATCATCAATGATTCTGATGATCTGAACGAGTGAGTTTCATAAAATATCCAGCCATTTGAACGGCTGACATTCCGTATCCATACACTGCGGCAAATGTTTCAGCGACATATTACCGAGACCGAGATTCGGGAAGTAATTGTTCGGGGTGTGAAAATCGAAGACTATCCGGATGACACTCCCTATCCCAGTTGTTTTGTATCAGGCATCGCAAACGATCGGCCGCTCCATGTTGTTCTGGCATACAATAAAGTAGATCGTTAAGCAATTATTATCAAAGCATACGAACCTGATCCAAAAATGTGGACCGATACGTTCACTAGGAGAAAACCATGGAATGCGTAATCTGTAAAAACGGTGAGACAAAAGAAGATACGACAACTGTTGCTTTTGACCGGGAGGGAATCACTATTGTAGTAAAAGACGTCCCGGCTCAGGTATGCATGAATTGTGGAGAGGCTTATGTTGATGAAAAAGTCGCCCATGATCTTCTCACCTACGCTGAAAAAATGGCTGAAAGCGGTGCACAGGTGGATATCCGCAAATATGTTGCCGGTATGGCAATCCCCTGTTAATTCAACTCTTTTTTTAAAGTGATTTTTCTAATTGCTTTTCATGTGGAAGGCTGGCTCCGGTCCATCCGGGAAGGTTCGGCGATGGATGTGGTAAAGGCAGCGCAGGATGCGGAGAAGGCGGTGGATTTCCTCACCACTTCTTTTCCGGCCGGAGGGACGGATGTATGAGCGAAGAGCTGGTGGTGCTTTGTTATACGGGGCGGAGTGTAAGCAGACGATTGACCTGGAGATTGAGCTGCTGTGTGAGAAAAATGCTGGAAGGCGCCGGGAGCTGATGGGAGAGCTGAATGAATTGTGGGATACGGCGCTGGAACGGGGGAGTGAGGGGTGATATTTCCACGCCTTTTTTCCGGTTGGTGGTCCTTTTAGATGACATCCAGTTCAATATCCTGCCGGGAAGCAACCTCCACCGCTGCTTCAACGTCACTGACTCGCCAGGTTCTGTATGTTGCCTGAGTGAGCCGGGTAGCATAGGTCCGGCAAAAGGCTGCCCATTCTTCATAGGCATACCAGTTCCGTCGGTTCAGACTTTCGGTAGTTGTCTGAATATTACCATTTTATCCTGTTTAAATCCTCCAGAATCTTAAAAATACATCATATTGTGCTTTATCTGCCAGAATACGGTCAGGAAAGCGATGCTGCGGAGATGCCAGCACTTTTATCAGGTTAAAGGAGAATTCTCCTCTATGAAAGTGTTGTATATTCTTATCGCACTAATGTTCGTGATTCCAATGGTGGCAGTAGCATCCACTGCGGAGAGCCCGGAAACTGCCCTCACTGACGCCGGAATGACGCAGGTTGCCACGTTCGGCAACGGCATGCGCTACGAAGCGGGATCCTATCCTGTTGTCGTCCTCTCCGGAACTTACCGGGAGATGGGGCGCCAGTACGGTGCTTTGATGAAGGACGAACTCCAGTCCGAATATGAAATGCTACGCTCCCACTTCACGGCCAGTGGATACACGGAAGAAGAGATAGCTGCATTCGCGGGGGAGGCAACAGCGTTGCAGGCACAGCGCATGCACGAGATCTGGGCGGGTATGGCCGAAACCTCCGGCCTGACAACAGAGCAGCTGGAGATTCTCTACGAGGGGCCACAGATCTACTTCGAGGCCTACAATGAGAAGTCCGGATGCTCATTCCTGGCCGTCTGGGGGGAATACACCACCGATGGCTCGCTCGTCCTCTCCCGGAACTACGACCTGCCTGACGAACTCGGCCCCTTCCGTCCCTACTACACTCTCGCAGTCTACAATCCGACCGACGGGAGCAACGGTGTTGCAACCTTAAGCCCGGCAGGGGCACGTCCGGAAACCCTGATGAACAGCGCAGGTCTCTTTATCTCGGATGACAATGCACAGGACTCCGCCGGCTCCGTTTCAATTGCAGGCAGGCCGGATCTCATCGCTGAGTTCTTCCGTATGATGCTTGACTATTCCGACATGAAAGGGCTCGACGCTGCCATCATGTCACTTCGTTCGAATGTCGCCTGGATTGTGAATGCGGCCGGACCGGAGGCTGCCTATTCCTACGAGGAGACAGTGTATGACGTCAAACGCCGCGAGGGGCCTGGCGTGATTGCGGCCGCGAACCACTTCGTCGACCCGACGTGGCGATTTGCAGCTCTTCCGGCGAAGCATTCAACCACCCGGTACGCGAACCTGCTGAGCCTCGCCGAAGAGAACAAGGGACTTATCGATGGAGAACAGATGGTGGCGATCCGCGATGTGTTATACTCCGACGGCGGTGCGACGTTCCGGCACACCAGGTTCGAAAAAGAGGGGATGACAGATTCCACGGATCACCAGGTAGTCTTTGTCCCAGAGACCCGCACGCTCTGGATGAAGGTCGTGGACCAGGACTGGCAGAAGGTTGAGCTTGAGCCGCTCTTCGCGGCCTGACCGGCAATCATTCATCACTCTTTTACGCTTTTTTTCCCTCTTCTCATAGGTATCCACAGCAGGGTCCGGGTAGTATAGCAGGCAAACCCGGATCTCCTGCCATAGGTGCATGGAAGACTCAGTAACCCTGCACAATGGAAGCATCTTTTCCCTTAAGAGATTCAGGACTGCTTAAAGAACCTTCACTTATTTTGCTCCGCATTTACCCCAATTGTAATCATAGTCCGGACGCTCTTCAATGCAGTCCGGGCAGATTTGAGTCACATTTGTAGTGATGATGGAAGAATAAACGATAGAATCGTCCCTCCAAAAAAACCGGAAGCCTCTCCTGAATAACCGCTTAAACAAGCCATGATCAATCATTTAACAATGTTTATAAGGGAATCTGCATTTCAGTTACTTATCTCACACATCTGGTGTACCATGAAACGAATTCTGACACTTACGATCCTCCTTATCTGTGTAATCGCGATCCTCGCTGCAGGCTGTACAACTGCGCCGGCATCTGCACCAGCATCAGAGGGTGACACTCTTTTCTCCCAGGCAGAACATGAGTTCCAGAACAACAATCTGCACGCCGCCACCCAGCTCTTCCGGCTCGCACAGGAGAACTACACCGCTGCCGACAACACGGCGGCTGCCCTGAACGCCCGGGACCGGGTCATGACCATGCAGATGATGACCGTCAATTTCCCATACAACCGCAGCACCCTGGACCGTCAGCTGGCCGGGTTCTTCCCGGACCTTTCAGCAGCACAGCGGGCTGCCCTGATGGACGACCCCGGGGCCGTGACCCTCACAACGGACGGGGAGGTGTGGTACTTCGATGACTTCATCTCCAACATCATATGGCACAACATGACCATCATGCAAAACGCGAATGCTGCGGAGCACTACACCCCCTTCTATGACGAGCTCGCCCCGCTCGCGCTGGCTCCGCAGACGGGCGGAGCCGGACATTACAGTGACCCGGTGGCATGGGAAGGGCTCGAGGATATCGCGGTCCCCCGTGACCGGCTCCCGGCAAACGGGACGCTGAAACTATGGATCCCCCTACCAATCGAGTACGGACCCCAGGCGAATGTGACCATAATGTCCCTGGAACCGGCACAGTACCTGCGGTCCACGACCGGCACGGGTGCGGATCTCGGGCTTGCGTATTTCGAGATTCCGCTGGATGAGATCCACGATCCGTTCGTGAATGTATCTGCCCGCTTCCGCTTTACGGAGTACACCCGGAGATTCATAATCGATCCCGTGAAGGTGAGGCCCTACAATATAAGCGACCCGGAATACCGGAAGTACACGGCCCCGACAACGAATATCGCCCTCACTCCGGAAATGAAGAAGAAAGCACAGGAGATCATAGGAAACGAGACAAACCCGTACCTTCAGGCGCAGATGATCTACCAGTATATCTCGGAAACGCTCCCCTACGGCCATGGCCCAAACTCGCTGCTCGGAGCAACCGGCAAACCCCTGTCTGTCTATGTCCTTGAGACAGGGATTGGGGACTGCGGGCTCCAGAGCCAGTATTTCGCGGCCCTCTGCCGTTCGATCGGTATCCCCGCCCGCGTCCCGATTGGCTACCAGATGATTCTCAAACCGGCCGGCGTTCACGTCTGGGCAGAGTATTACATGGAAGGCTACGGGTGGATCCCCGCCGATGTGACGGTGGCGGAAGGTGCCGACTGGTCCTACAATGCTACTGAACAGGAGCGGGAGCGGTACCGGGATTTCTTCTCCCGGAACCTCGACCCGTACCGGTATATCATTCAGAAGGATGTTGATGTCCCGCTCTCCCCCGAACCGGGTACGGATAAGGTCGTATTGCCCAGTTTTGTCTTCCAGCATCCCGTTGTCGTATGCGATACCTGCACGGAAAACCCGTCCATGATGATCCTGGAATACTGGACGGTCTCGGTCACGCGAGCGTAAGAACCGGTACGGATTAAAAAACATTTCATTAAATATTTTCATTCGACCCCCAACCCCCATGCCAGGGGGGTTAGCAGCTGACCCCACACCACTATTTTTCCGGGGGTATTTCCGTTACTTGTGCGACGTAAGGAACGCGATGATCCATGCATGCACATTATGGACCTGCAGCGAGATCCAGACGCACAAATGTGAGCCTTCCTGCACCCACAGGCTTTCAGCATGCGGGATATTCTCTTGTGTTATTACCCCCCTTTCATCAGTGAGGACCGCCCCGGACAACGGTATCCCTGGCACACTCTGCAGGGGATGACAACATTTTTCGTTCCGGAACGCATTTCCCTTTTATGAAAAATCCCGCTCATCGAGTTATTTTTCTTATCCTTGGGGCATTCCTGGTAACCGGCATGATTCTTTGTGCCGGGTGCACCAGTGCAGGCACTCAGAAGAATACCGACCGGCTCGACGGCTTTGATGATATCGTTACCGCGAAGATGGCTAAATACGAAGTCCCGGGTGCCGTTGTCGGGATTGTTGAGAATGATACCGTTGTGTACCTGAAAGGATTCGGCGTCCGGGAGATCGGAATGCCGGAGAAGGTTGACCCGGACACCCGTTTCCAGATCGCTTCGATATCCAAGTATTTCACCGCAGTCGCGACCGGGACGCTTGTTGAGGAGGGAAAACTTGACTGGGATACCCCCGTTGTCACGTACCTGCCGGATTTTGCGCTGAACGACGCGTATGCCGGCGAACACACGACCCTCCGCGACCTCTTCGCCCACCGGACCGGGCTCGGGAACCATGACGGGGACCTGCTGGGCAGGTTGGGGTACTCGAACAAGGAGATGCTGGAGCGGATGCGGTATCTTATGCCTGACGCGGGTTTCCGGGAAAAGGAGCAGTACTCCAATGCAGGCTACTTCATCGTGGGTGAAGTTGCAGCAGCGGCGGACAACCGCAGCTGGGAGGATCTGACCGACGCACGGGTCATCAATCCCCTAAACATGACCCGTTCTGGGACTCACTACGACACCCTGTACCTTGATGACAACCGGTATACCGGCCACTGGGCAACCCCACGTGGCACGGAGATCATCGCCCATGAAACCGCTACCTTCCCGGCAGCCGGACAGGTGGTCTCGACCGGCCGGGACATGACGCAGTTCATGAGGATGATACTCAACCGCGGTTCCATTGACGGGAAGCAGGTCCTTGCACCAAAGACCGTTGCTGCCATCAATGCCGCGAGCTTTGTCATCACCGGCCACCCGGATGATCCGAAAGACCCGTACACCCTGAGGGCGAGCGGCTTCGGCTGCGACTCGTTCACCTATCTCGGCGAACGGGTTGTGGAGAAGAATGGCGGGCTGTTAGGCGTCAACTCTCAAGTTGCCCTCGTCCCCGAAAGGAACATCGGGATTGTTGTCATTGCAAACAAGCATACGACCCCGTTCCCAGAAGCGGTCCAGGCAGAATTCCTCGAGCGGTATATCGGGAAGAGCGAACTCGACCAGCAGATCAGGATAAAAAAAATCGAAGCCATGTTCACTGAGGGGCTGAAGCCCCCCAATCCCCCGGCAAACCCCGGCCCGGCAACCATCGCCCCCTCCGCCATCGCGGGGTATTACTCAAGCGACCTATACGGAATCCTGCAGATTTCTGCGGGTGCGGATGACGGGAACATGACATTCGTGCTCGGCCCGGGCAGACACCCAGGGAACCTCCAGTACTGGACAAACGATACCTGGTACCTCTATTTCCCGGACCCTACCGACTCAAACAACCTCGTGACGTTCATCACCGAACCGTCAGGATCTGTTACCAGTATGGTTTCCGACGACTTGGACTCGTTTACCCGGGTCTGACCCCCCGCGGATTTTTTTCATATTCACGCCAGCCTAAAAAAGACCGGCCCCCTTTTGACCTCCCGAAATTTTGAAGGTCTGTAGTCCCGGGAAGGGGGTTTTGTCTTAGCTCTGGTTTTGGGATTCTCTTCGGATTTCTCTATTGCATTTGGTAAGAGGGAACCCGCTGCCATTCCTTTGAGCAACTGCCTCGTGGCCTATGACAGTGACCCCCTCTCCAGCCGCACAGCTACGCTTCTCTCCGCCGTGCCGGCACTGGTAGTGTTACGACGGCAAAGGCGGGATATCGTCAAACGGGTAAGCCAGCCGCCCTTCGGGACGGCAGCCATACTCCGTTTG
>CAZBGM010000062.1:0-8383 GCA_964491505.1 uncultured Methanomicrobiaceae archaeon
CTTTATGGATCTGGAAGAGAAATATAAAAAAAGAAGTTGAGAAGGATACTGGACAGGGGGGACAGGTCTCTGGAGGAATCTGTCTGGGTAAGAATAGTATCTGTCCAAACTCTGTTTTGAGGTTACATTACATCTGTTACTGGTCAGGGATGGTCTGGTTATCCGGTTTTAGACCTCTGAGAGTCCTGTATGCTGCCGGCCCGACAAAACGTATCAGAATCTTCTATCGAATATCAGTCTCTGTCTTTGTCTCCAGCATTCGCTGAATATCGCTGGTAATATTTGAGTCAGAAGAAAAAATGCCGACAAGTGCATGAATCTGACGAATCGTTTCAGGATGGAGTTCATGCTCCATATAACAGGCGTCTGAATCTGCGATAGGTTCCGGCACCTGAATCAGCATTAAAAACTGCTTGAGGGTATCATGCCGGAATTTAATGACCTCCGCACGCTCCCTGCCCCTGGATTTTAGTGTTACACCCTCATAAGGTCGGTATTCAACCAGCCCCATCTTATGCAGTTTCCGAAACATCTCAACCACACTTGACGGACTAAGATCCAGTTCCTCTGCCACATCCTTCGTACGGGCGTATCCTTTCTCCAGAGAGACATTTAAGATCGCTTCAAGATAGTCTTCTGCCTTTCTGCTCAGATTCATTTCATTTCTATTTTGATTCATGATTTAAAAAAATGTTCTCTATTATCGTTTCATTCATCCGGCAAGTCCCGTTTTGATTCATCAGAGTTCCATGTGTACACGCCATACGCCAGCAGAAATGTGAACGGCAACAGGAGAACTGCCGGTGTATACGGAGGCAGAAATCCGCTGAAAAACCCATACAATGAATTAAAGAACGCCGGAGTCTCTTCACCCGCAGGAATATTCTCACAAACCGTTGCGAAGATATCAGTAAAAGCTATGATCCAGACCATAACCGCTCCAAGAAACGCCTTACTAAACTGCTGTAGTTGGTAGATATTCTGTGCCCCACTCAGCATCAGAATGCCGCCAAACGTCAGAACAAGACCTCCCCACGCCCACCGGAAGAAATCATCGCCGCCAATGGTCAGGATGCCGATTTCTATACTATTCAGCACACCTGCCCACACCAAAATGTCGGCTATTCCAAATGCAAGTGCTACAGAACCCAGAAGGGCTACATATATTGTTGTTAAACTGATTTGTTCTTTCATTTACGCCACCCCCAGTAGGATGCCAATCGCATGGATAAGACCTCCATAGGCGAAAACAACAACTGCCAGGACAGCAATCGCTGCCAGAAGTTCACGCCACCCCTCCCGTAACATCACAACAAAGGTCGCAACACACGGGAAGTAGATTGAGATCAACACGACCGAGGTAATCATCTGATATGGTGTCATTGCAATGGTTGAAAGCTGTGCAACAGCCAGATCTTTTCGTAAGAATGCGGCAACCAGTGGGCCGACGGTTTCTTTCGGCACTCCAAACCAAGTGACAAAGAGCGGGGCCAGCAGATCCGCAAGAGCCTGAATAACACCTGTTAAATAGAGCACATTCACCAGCAGAACGCCTGCCAGCACAAACGGCACTGCGTTGAGGAAAAATCCCTTTGTCCTATTCCAGAGCTTTTTTATCACATTATCCCACATCGGCCAGCGATACTGTGGTATATCAATAAGAATCTCCGGGTTGCTTCCGGGAATGACTTTGCTTAAGATATACCCAAAGATAGCAAACCCGAGAATCAGGTATAACATAACCCATCCGATTGTATCCGGAATGACATCCAGCATCACACCGAGCTGTGCACCGCAGGGAATGAAGATCGCAAGCAGCGTCATCATGATAAAGCGCTGTTTTTTTGTCTCCAGGTTCCGGGTCGCCGTCACTGCCGGTACATTACAGCCAAGGCCAAGAATCATCGGGATAATGGCATAGCCATGTAAACCGATCCGGTGTAGGACGGTATCCATCAGCGTCGCAAGACGGGGCAGATAACCGGAGTCCTCAAGGATTGTCATCATCAGGTAGAAGATAAACACCGCCGGTAGAACAACCCCGATTGCGACAAACAGTCCGGAGGTCAGCATGCCGAAGGCTTCAAAGCAGTTATTAGCCAGCGGATCACCTACAAAAAGGAAGTAGAGAATACTGTTGGGGTCGGGCCAGACATTCTGTAACCAGGGCAGCCAATAATTGTCAAATAATTTGACCATAAATCCATCAGTGACAAGAGCGCCGGCAAACGAGCTGAAGACACTCCAGAATGCATAGAGTACACCCAGTGCGATAGGAATACCCGTCAGAGGTTTTACAGTGAGTTCACCAAGCACATCTCCCAGAGTCTGCCGGTAGGTTCCTTTGGAGACTGTTCGCTTCGCAATCAGATCAACAAGTTCCCAGCGCTGATCACATGGAATTGTCATTTCATACACCCCCCACAACCGGAACAGCCGAAGGACGGTCTGGTTCCTGTGCTTTATTCTGAGCCCTGTCCTGAATTTCAGAGATGACTGCCGGACGGGCTCTGGAGAGCATCATACCAAGATCTTTAAGTCCTTCACCGGTGATTGCCGAGGTAGGCACCACAGGAACACCGAAAATTTTCTGAAGCTGCTTACTGTCAACAGCGATGTGTTTGTCATGGGCCGAATCGATCATATTAACGGCAACGAGGGTCGGGTTGCCCTGTTCTAATACCTCAAGTCCTAGGTAAAGCCCCCGTTCAAGCCGTGTTGCGTCAAGGACCAGAAGCACAATTGCTTCGGGATTGTTCTGCAGAATAGTAACAGCTACTTCTTCGGCGGCGTCCCTGGCATCAAGTGAGTACGCTCCGGGAACATCAATAATTTCGTAATTTTCCCGGTTTTGCATAAAAGAACCCCGGGTGACATCAACAGTGGTTCCCGGATAATTCGAGACGACAGCACTTGCTCCGGTGAGTCTGTTAAAAAGTGCACTCTTTCCGACGTTGGGATTTCCCATCATCAGAACCGTTATTTTCCCGGATTTATTCTTCTCTTTCATAGAATATTTACTCTTCATACTCTAGATCAATAACAATCTGTTCTGCGGTCGATAGACCCATCGCCACTTCCATACCATCAATAACGATGACAACCGGACCTTTTATGGGTTGGTGGGTAATCATTCTGATTGATTTTTTCAGCCTGACACCCAGACGGTTGAGTTCATGTTCAGGAAGATCGATACGATGTATGATACCAGTCTCACCAAACGCTAAATCTGATAATCTTTTTTTCATTGGTATACCTTCTGCACCTGAATTTTCCGTGCCATACCTCTTCCGAGCACCAGTGTGTTGGCGCCGATTCGTATAACAACCGGTCCGCATCTTCCGGACAAAAGTGTAAAACAACGTCCTTCTGTCAGACCACGTAAGATAAGCTGCTGATGCAGGCCATGCCCGCCATCAATGGAAAGAACGCGGGCAGAATCACCTTCGGATAGTTCAATAAGCTGCATTTTTGTAGGCCAACCGTTCTGTTTTTTGGTGCTATTCAACAAAGCCCGTATTTATTTTGGAAATGCACTGAGATTGAGGAGAATTTTGGAATATTTCAAAAACCGTGATTTTTCTGCTATTTTTTCACCAGATAGCGCCCGGAACAGTTGTTTCATACATCTTCCTGAGGGGGAGGAGATGAGGAGAGGGAAGGGAATACGGAATATTTGGTTTTCTGAAGCAAATTCCGATATGAACCGGCATTTTAATGCAAAACAGAAAAAATCACGGGCAGGGTTCATCTGTCTCGAAATGCCTACTAGAATGTATGCACCAAGAGGATCAAAACATGGAAATGAGAAAAATTATGAAAATGCCTGAAGGGAATCGTCTTCAGGCAGAACCGCTGGCCATTCAAAATGAGAGCGGTAGTCGTATGGAAAATATTTCTGAGCTCTATGAACAGGAAATGCTGAGGATGATGTCATTCCCCTGGTTTCTGATGGGATAAAAATGAGCAACATTACCTCTGTCCGGGGTGGTTCTTTTGAAGAACTTCCACAACAGTCCCGTGTGATTCTTATGGAACTTTTGTCAGATACATCGAAAAAGCACCGGAGAATTCCCAGGGTCTGATTCGCAGAAAATTTTACATCGATCAAAAGGGGGTGCTATAATGTGACCAAAAGGATTAGCCGGAGTCCTGTCATCCGGTTTAATGATTTATTGCATCAGCAATGAATTGGGCTACATCCAGTCTACAGCGGGTAGATTTGTTACCACACACAGTATATCGCGACACACGGCAAATATTCGGGGGAGGACACTGCCCAAAGTCTTTCCTTTTTGGACGATGACGGCGTCTTTTTTTCACTCTTTATCACCTTTACAACTCAACTGGAATTCTCAGTCAGGCATCGAATTTTTGGATTCATTCTGAGCTACTAATCCAAATGATTTCATAGCAACTGGATAGCAGTAATTATCCATATTATTAAAGCCTAACTTTGCCACTTTGAGTTCAATTACCCCAAGAGTTCATCCACTAAATCGATCAAAATTTCCAATTTTTAGTCTGGATAATCTATTTGACAGTTCAGGATTTTACCCACACCAAATCACGAAATCGCCCAATTATACCTCAAAATCATCGTGTTAATGGGCTCAAAATTGGAGTGGATGTACTTTTTTGTCTTCCGCATCCACAAATCAACAGTTACTGTCAAATTCGATAATGATTTTTTGATGAATTTTGTTGACGTATGCCTCAGTTCAGGAATTTCAAATTTAATCAGTGAGACAAATAGCTGTGCAATAAATCCGATGATTAACACTCCGTAAATGATGCTGTTCATCCATACTGGCAAAGTTAGGTTAAAGTACCGCTTTCCCTCTGGATTGTGCCCGGAATCATTCCTGGATAATTCCCCTCCACCAACTCTGCTTCCCAAAGTTAATTAAGAACCAGAACAAGATAATCTGTCGATGAGCATCGTTTACGATATCCCAATTCCCGCAGATGTCCCGGAGAGTGCCCGGGCCACGTTTGCCCAGAATTACATGATGATTACCCACGCCAGCGGTCGTCTCATGCTGTTTGCCGGTGACCAGAAGATCGAGCACATGAACGGCGATTTCTACGGTGAGGGCATCCACGCCGACGACGCTGACCCGGAACACCTGTTCAGGATTGCAAAGGAAGGCCGGATTGGTGTGTTCGCAACCCAGATGGGTCTGATTGCCCGCTACGGTGAGGATTATCCTAGCGTGCCGTATCTGGTCAAGCTCAACTCGAAGACCAATCTGGTTGGCAAGGATCAGATGGATCCGTACTCTTCACAGATTACAACGGTCGATCAGGTAGCCCGACTCCGTGACCAGACAAGCCTTCTTGTTGCTGCTGTGGGCTATACCGTCTACCTCGGCAGTGAGTTCGAACACAAGATGCTTGAGCATGCCGCACGCATCATAAATGAGGCCCATCAGTATGGTCTGATTGTTGTTCTCTGGGTCTATCCCCGTGGAAAAGCCGTGAAAGACGAGAAAGACCCGCACCTGATTGCCGGCGCTACCGGTGTCGCTGCCACGATTGGCGCCGACTTCGTGAAAGTGAATGCACCGAAAAAGGACGGCTCAAGCGCAGCTGATCTGCTCAAAGAAGCAACCGTTGCCGCGGGCCGGACCAGGGTCGTCTGCGCTGGTGGCTCCTCAGTCTCCGCCGAGGATTTCCTCCAGCAGCTCTATGACCAGATTCACATCGGTGGGGCGTCTGGTAATGCTACCGGCAGAAACGTCCACCAGAAATCGTTTGAAGAGGCCGTGAAGATGTGCAACGCCATCTCTGCAATTACTGTGGATAACGCTGACGTTCAGACGGCAGTGAAAATCTATAACGAATAATCTTTTTTTCTGGCTCTGCTTCAGCGGGCCAGCTCTAGTTCTATAGGGCAGTGATCTGATCCCTGAATGCCGTCAAGAATATCCGCCCCTTTCACCTTTGGTAGCAGTCCGTTACTCACAAAGAAATAGTCAATCCGCCACCCGACATTTCGTTCCCGGGCGCCGGAGCGATAACTCCACCATGAATAGCGGTCCGGTTCGGGATGGAAGTGCCGGAAGGTATCAACAAATCCGCTTTCAGTCATCCGGTCAATCCATGCCCGTTCTTCCGGCAAAAACCCTGAAATTGCCTCATTCTCTTTCGGGCGTGCCAGGTCGGCGTGCTGGTGAGCGGTGTTGACATCACCACAGAGTACGACCTGTTTTCCCTTACGGAGGTAGGCGGTCATGACCTCAAGGCAGGACTCGTAGAATGCCATCTTATACTCAAGACGTTCGCTGCTGGCCTTGCCGTTGGGGAAGTAGATATTAAACAGCGTGAAACCGGGATATTCGGCAATAATTGTCCGTCCTTCGGCATCGAATTTTGGGATGCCCAGACCCCGCTTGATGGAAATGGGTTCTTCTTTGGTATAGATGGCCACGCCGCTATATCCACGCCGCTCTGCCGGGACAAAGTACGAGTAGTAGCCTTTCGGGTGGCGGATGGTGGATGAAAGCTGGTCTTCTGTCGCCTTAATCTCCTGTAGACAGAGCATATCCGGCTGGTCTGCGGTGATATAGTCGAGAAATCCCTTCTTTGCAACCGCCCGGAGGCCGTTGACGTTCCATGAGACAAGGCGGCAGGTTTCGGTCATGAGCGTTCTTTGTTATGCTCTTTCATATGAGTGGATAAATCGCTCGGTTCGGTGCCGAATCCTTCATCACCGAAAAGGGCGTATCCTTCATGCAGAGAGAGACTGATGAAGGTAAAAATCTGTGGCAACACCCGACCCGAAGACGCTGCCTATGCCGCACAACTGGGCGCTGATTTCGTGGGCGTGGTGATGAAAAGTGAGGACTGTTCACCGCGTTCGGTCGATGTTGAGGCGGCACAGGCCGTTTTTGCCGCTGCCGGTCCGGGGGTGAAGACTGTTGTCATAACCCACACGACCCGTGAGGAGGATCTCGAAGAGATTGCCCGTGCCCGCCCGGATTATATCCAGATGATGCATCCGTTTGTTATCCGGGAAGACTGGCCCTGGAAGGTTATCCGGGTCATTGGCCGGGGCATGGCCATTCCTGATGACTGTGATATGGTTGCGGTGGATGAGAGCATGGGGGCCGGTATTCCATTCGACCCGACTTTTGCTGCCCGTATCGTGCGTGAATCGACCCTGCCGGTGATGCTGTGCGGTGGCATCAATGCTGAAAATGTGGGGCAGGCTATTCGTGAAGTGGGTCCGGCGGTGATTGACCTCTGTTCGGGACTTGAGGCGTCTCCGGGGAAAAAAGATCGGCAGAAGATGAACGCCTTTTGCGAGGCAGTGCGCCAGGCAACCCGTGAGGAATAACCCGGCACATTTCATTCATTATTCGTAGTATTATTGTGCAGTCTCTTCTTCAGACCATTCGCCGAGCTCGTCAGAAAATGGTAAGAGGGCTTTCACCAGCGGACGGGGCGTTCCCTGTGTGGTATGCTCACCCGTAAACGCAATCTCCAATTCCATCGGGAACATACTCAGGCGGGGGACAAATTCCGGGTCCGACTCCTTCACAAACTCCATGAAGGTCGGCAGGAGAATAAAGGGCCGCTCAAATTCTGAGATGCCATCGAAGGCGATCAGGTCATCCTCATAACGGGAATTTTGTGCCAGTTCAGTCTCAAAATAGAGCACGATATCAACCATATAACGCCCGTTTAGTTGTAACAGATCACGGAAGTCTGTGGTTTCGCCGACGTTAATGCCAAGCTTCTCAAACTTTTTCTCGGTAGTATCGCCCGGTGCCTTGTCAAAAGAACGCTTTTTCATAACTCTAACCTCTCCTGCCTTTCATATCTGTGGGACAATTTCATAAGTTCTGTGGTTTCTGCCATCTGGTAGGTGTCTCCCGTTCCTTTTGGCCGGTGGCCCTCAGACCCGTTTCTTATCCCAGAACGTGTCTTTCGCTTCCGGCACACAGTCCAGTTGTGGTGAGTAGGGTTTGATGTCCAGAATCGGGGTGCCTTCAAGGACGTCCAGACCCCGTAATGTGAGCGTTGTCCCCTCAACCTTTAGCAGTTTACCAATCTCAAAAGCGATGGGATTCGGGCGTGCGGGTGAACGGCGGGCAAATACACCATGCGGTTTGTTGGTGGTTCTTCTTTCATGAGGGGAGATAAATCTGTAACAGGTCCCGTTCTGCACGGTCAAACCAGCAGAGGAGAATCAGGTGACTATTGTCCTCAATACTTTCAAGAGCCTGAGCATATTCCGGGAAAATTTCAGCCGTGCAGACGATCCCTGTATTGCGGCCCTGATGGGGCGCTTCTCCCCTAGTTTCGAGCGGAGAATGGAGGATGCCGACGGGGGTGCAGGTAACCGGAGGGAGTTTCATGACAGCCAGATGTTCGT
>CAZBGM010000063.1:0-8121 GCA_964491505.1 uncultured Methanomicrobiaceae archaeon
ATACAGTGAAGGTTCCGTTGTATATCAGTTCTGTCAGGTTGTCATCGGATCTTAATACATCGGAGGGCTGGGATCTATTCATGAAGAGCCTTAAGAGAGCGGTTTCTGAAATAGCATCCGTATTATCTAAAAAGGACGAGGTTATTGGGTTGATAACCGAGGAGTCTTGTGTGAAGTTGAGTGGGTGAATTTGATTGAAAGTGCCGCCTGCCACTCACTCGCACCCTCCTTTCAGTCGGGATGCTCGTTTTGTGATAGGCGGCTGATGTGGCCGGTGTTTGTCTTGCCGGTGCCGGGCAGACCATAGAACAGTATATGCTGGGGCAAGGCGTTGGATAACCTATGGTCCATATTCCATCAGCCCCTTGCGCGATGGGAGGGAGGGTGTGAGTGAGCAGAAGGGGCGGTTTAAGAAGGATCCATACAAAGAATCCATTGTCGTTCAGTTGTGGTTTTTAGGGATTGACTTCCTTATTTCATATTTTTAATATGACCATAGCATGACCCATTGTATAATCAGACCAAAGCCTTATCGTGCCTGATAAAAATAAGTTCAATCATCTGATATTGTTCTGATTCCGCTAACATCAGGAAGGGAAAAAATTATTCATGAGCAGTCTTGAGGAAATTCAGCCGGGAAGTATTGTCAGGGGAATTATACCAGGTTCTATTGTCACAGTGGTTTCGGTGAAAAAAATAGGTCCGGATATTCTCAATGTTTTTGTCAAAGATTCAAACGGCAAAATGGACGAACGTCTGCTTTATAGGTCAGATGAAACTCATATTGAAATTATCTCTTGCCTACCGCCTCTACTCCATCTGCGAACGGAAAAAATGGGCACAGGATGCCCTTGCCTACAACGGACAGACAACGCTAACAATCTGAAATCACGGCAATACCTATGAACAATCTTCTCAGCGACACAGAAATAAGCAACCTCCTTACCGAGCAAAAACAACTGCCCCGATTATTTAGGCCCCTTGGCACAAGAAAAGAAAAACGGGGCCACTACGAATCAGAGATAACCCTCACCGGATCAGACGGGCATACCTTCCAGATACGATACCGGCAGAATACCAGATACCCCACCGACTTCTCCGTCATTCTCCTGTATCAGCCGGAACGGACAAACATCGCCCGGATTCTTAGGCGATACAACGGCAAAAGTCACGAGCACACAAATAAAATAGAGAGAAACACATTCTATAATTATCACATACACACCATGACAGAACGCTATCAGAGAGAAGACGGATGTTCCGAAGATGGGTATGCCGAAGAAACAGAAAGGTACAGCACCGCTGAAGAAGCCATCGACTGCCTCATCGAAGACTGCTCAGTACGACAATTGAATGTAAACAAACAACTGAATGAATTTGGGGGAGCATAATGGACATCGAACATACCAAAAAGGAATTTCTGCAAAAAGTCTGTGCTGATATCAGAATCGTAGAAGAAGGTGTCAACCGCTACCGGGTCTTTACACCCTTCACCTTCGATGACGGTGATCATCTTGCCATCACCCTCAGTCAGGATGAAAACGGCGTCTGGCGCATCACCGATGAAGGCCACACCTTCATGAGGTTAACCTATCTCATTGATGAGAAGGACCTGAGAAAAGGCAACCGGCAGAAGATCATCGAGGCAAGTCTCATGCGTCACGGCATCAAAGAAGAAGACGGTGAACTGTTCATCTCCCTCAAAGAAGTCACTCCCGGCGATGCCCTCTTCTCTCTGATTCAGGGTATTATCCAGATCTCAGACGTCAGTTACCTCACCCGCGAGATCGTCAAATCAACCTTCTATGAGGATTTCAGAACACAAATCACCGATATCGCCAACAGTATTCTTCCCCAAAAACGGGATCTGACCTTTGACTTCGACTGGAGTCACCCCAAACAGGACCCCGAAGGCAGATACTCTGTTGACTGCATCATCCGTGATTCCGGCCGCCCCGTCTTCCTCTTCGCCCTGAACAACGATGATAAAGTCCGGGACGTCACCATCAACATTCTGCACTTTGAAAAGCTCGGCATGGACTTCCAGTCTGTCGGCATCTTTGAAAATCAGGAAAATATCAGCAGAAGTGTTCTGGCACGATTCAGCGATGTCTGCGATAAACAGTTCTCACAACTCTCCGGTAATGAAGAACGCATGAGCTCCTACCTAAACAGGGCAATCGTAACCGGGTGAACCAGACATAGCACTGTCGGTAAAGTCAGTTATGAAATAGTAAATTGTACAAATTCGCTCTAAATAGATAATAAAACGTATCTGTACAACCAATATCATATTGAAGAAATATGATACAAATTCAAACGAAAATATCTGGCACAAGAAATGACAATCTAATCAGAGATGTACTGGGTAATATTTCCAATGAATACATTTTCGATAGCAACTCAGTATTCCGAAGTGTAAAAACCCCGATATGTAAGAGTTGTGGAACTCAAATGGTCCATAATGGGTTTAATACATATTCAAAGGAAAATTTAGGCTTAATTCAAATTGGGAAATATACGTGTCCAAACTGTCAATCAAATCAGGAAGAATCAAAATATATCTGGACAGATTTACTATCCCAAATAAAAGATTTTTTCGCTTTATTTGCCTCAAAATGCCGCGATCAAAATGTGTCTTATGAAGGAATCGCAGAAATTTCGAAATTCCTAATTCCACATGGAAAAGATTATTTTGCAGAGTTGTTTGGTGTAATAAATATGAGAGAGATCTCCTCGAAACCCCCACAAGAAAATCACAAAATTGCTCCCCGGTTCTCGTAGAGGACAGTCTCAACTGGCAGACTTCATCAAACCATTCATGAAAATAATAAAATCACTGGATTTCCCGACAGTGCCGTGCAGCCAATAATGGGATGTAGTTCTTTCCCCCATGAAATTTTTGTTCATCTCTGGTTTCGCTCCAGGTCCTAAGCTCCTAACATTTCCAGAAGATCGCCACGACGGAATGTGGCAGATAATTGTTGCAGTGAAATTTCCCGATCACCATAACAATCTTTCAATGCTTCGGCTATCGTATCAACAGCATCCTTATGATATTTGGCTTGGTTGTCCTCAAACACCTTAAGCAAGGGTGCGAAATTGCGGTGAGAAACGTCTTCAAGTTTTGTATCCTGATCTTCTAACAGTGAACGACCAACCAGCATTGATATGTAGTGTGATGCATAGGGAAGAAATTCAGGAGGTTCTGGATCTGTTGGCCGTTTTCTTTCATTTTCAACTGTTCTGAAAATCAAGACTGCCAACAGAGCCTGAGCAGCATTGAGATTCCTGAAAATGTCATTATAGAGCTTCCCAAAGTGTTCCCTCCGTCGGAACTTGGCCTGGTTTGGCCTATTCCTCCAGATTGCCAATACAGATTCTGCCACAATCGAACTGGTAATAATATTAGACCCGCTACCGCCTTCCTCCCGCTGTCGTTTGTAGGTATATCCAAGGCCGGAGATTCCGATCTCAAGCTGCTTCTGCATTTCATCGTTGGAATGCAAATCGCGAAGATATACCGGGTTTTGACTGTTTGTTGCGTAGGTGATGTCCCTTACAAACCCTTTGTGCGTTTCTGCGAGTTGGTAAACCCTGATCATTACATACGCAGACTCACTGATCGCATTTGGTAATGCATTATTCAGTGTTTCCTGAATAGTCTTGCAGGTTTGTCCTCCATTAATCACCTGCATATTTTTGATTTGTACCTTATAGTCAGATTTTTGAAATGCATTGTAATCAAATTTGTCGCAAACCACAGTGATCCCATTATTGTAAAAGTAGAATTTGTCTGATTTGTCCGCATTTGAGAGTGTTTCATGAATTGCTGTATTTACGCGGTTGGAATGAAGTCCAAGATAGCGGCGAATATTGCGCTCCAACAATTTATCGCCGTTGTCATTGAACAGTCGCTGAATCTCCTGAACTGAGACACGTCCGATAAGAACACGCATATAATTCATATCCTCGACAATCGCCTGACCACTCATGGCTACAGTGGCATCCACCGTCTTACTGCGTTGGAGAATGTTTACTATCGAATCATGGTTGAAATGGGCGAAATCAACCAGATCACCATAATCATTTTTTGCTTCGTCTATCCAGTTGCCTGCCTGACGGGTCCAGGTTGCTCCATTATTACATAGAATTACCCGCACATTCGGGATGTATGCATCCCGGATGAGGGAGCGGATCTCTTCGATTTTTGGAGCAATTTTTTCATTTAATGATACTTTACGATAAGGGTCGAAGAGAACCTGAACCGTGTTGACAGCTTTTTCTACACCATTTTCCGGAAAATTTGCGTTTCCGTCAAGGTTATTTACCTTGTATTTCCCCTGAAAAATCGTGACCAGGAATTCTCCGTCGTCAATCTCGCCAATATGAAGGCCATCAACACCGGCGTCATTCCCTCCATCAGTCAAAAATTCAGCCGCTTTCTCCAGGGAGAGATCAAGGCAAGTCGACATGCAGAGAATTACAAATGCAGCCGATTTCTTTTTATTGGCATCATTATCGGCAGGCAGCCAATCAGAGTGTTTTTCAACGATATTTGTAATTCTTTGATCAATAATACTTGCATTAATGTTCATGAAGGCCTCCAGATTAAATTGTGTTGAGTGGTGTTCATTTGTGGTTCCTACCAGTCCGCATTCAGGTATTTCTTCAATTGTCCGGCATTGAGTACTTCATAGGGAATCATCTTCTTTTTCTGTAGAGGTGCGATATTTTTACCCACACCATCGTCAAGGATCGGATCATATCCTTCAGATAGCAGTTCATCTATCTTGACCTTGAAGCTTTCTATTTCTTTGAGCTGTCTGAAGATCCGGTCCTTCTCATTCTGAGCTTCAGCACTCTCATTGGTTGCCAGGTCGCTCTGCCGGTTGACAAGGGATCGTTCACGATGCTCGATATAGACCGAACGCAACCGGTGCAGCTTATCGCGGTTCCATTTGTAGATGATGATATAACAGTCAAAGCCCTTTTCCGTCCCGCTTGTGAGATGCCAGATAAACGGTGTTTTGGGCAGATTTGGGAAGAGATTTAACCGGTTTGATAACTCAGCAAAGAAATAACTATCTAAATACTCATTTATCGGCCGTCCCAGGACAGAATCAAAGCTGGAGTACTGAGCCATACTGAATCCTTTTTCCCTGAACTTATCCTCAATACGATCAAGCAGTATCTTTTCTCCGGCATTCGGAACCAGCGGAATGATACCATCATCATCCTCCATCAGGATCTCACGGATCATATCAGCCAGAAATTCCATTGCCAAAGTATAAATGAGTTAATTGCTTTAATAATTACATCAAAATCCCTTAGTCCACCAATTACATTTATTGTGGTGTCATAATAACCAAGTTCATCTGTGCATTTTAATTCCTTCATTTACTATTTTCCTTCTATTATAACTCATAGACATTCATTCTCATGAAGTTGTCGCTATAACTCAGAAAAACCAATAGCATTCAATAACTAAGAAGTAATATTTAGAAAAGCTCAATGTTTCTGGCTGAAAAGAAAATCTTCCAAAAAGTAATTACTGAACTAAAGCTCCAAAAAAAGAAAGATTACCGGGACTCACTCACCCCAGCACAGCTTTCTCATCTGCCCAGGTCTCAAGTGCCGTCACGACACCATCATCCTCATAGGAATAGACCCGGACTTTCTCATTCGTAAAGGCCACGTAGAACGTATCATTGTCGTTTTTGACCTTCACCGTCACACTCGCTGAGGCAATGTGCACCGCATGGTGTATGGGAACTGAAATAAGATCAATTTTTCAAATAAAATTAACACTCAGCTTCCGGAGTATAGATCCCATTTTTTATAAAATATCAGAGTCTGCTCTATTGACAGGAAATTATATCATAATACAAATAATTATTCTGGCTCATGAGAAATGACTCATTCAGGAGACCTATTCTGTGTTTGAAAAAGTATATTCACTGATTGAAGAACTTGGGGAAGTTCTTCAGAGTATTATTAATTCCAGCGATCCTGAACTTCTGAAGAAAAAGCAACAGATTGAGGCCATAGATACAACATTAGAGCTATTGGTTTCCTGTGATCTCCAAGTGCCGGATGACCTTACGTCCCGGAAAAAGTCTCTTAAAGCTGAGATTGCATGGATGGATGATCCTGATCTTGCTCTACCGTTAATCCGCGATGAACTTGTTGAGTTGATCGGTAAGATTGATGGTTATTTCATTCAATCCGAAAATCAGCCCATAAAACGGAATATTGGGGAAAATAAAAAAATTGTTATTAAATCAAAAAGTGATGAAAAAAAAGAAAAATCATTGAAAAAATTATATGAAAAGGAGAGGGGAAAAAAGTTTATGGAACCAGAATGGAGCAGAAGGCTAGGATACATCGTAAATACGAAATGGTTTTACAAGACGTACAGAGATGCAAGAGATAAGTTTGTAAAGGAGGCTTCAAAGTCAACAACCTACGAGAATTCTTCAAAATATGTACAGGATATTGTAGACGACTGTGAGAAGCACGCTGAAACTTATGCAGCAATGAAGAAAAGAACATCAATGTCTGACATCAAATGAACCTCCCTTACAAAGTTTACTGTCAGAACGTTGATCTTAGAAAAAGAATAGACTTCTACCTTTTTGGATATTCAGATCACACTGTCTCAAATTCATCCTCACTCTGCCGCACACATCTCTCCTGCATCCCGGCCAGATATTCCCTCACCACCGGCAGTGCAAGGAGATGAGGGTATGAGGGAGGGAACTCCCTTTTTTGGGGGGGAAATATTTTGGAACGGAAGAGAGGAGAGAACAAAATCAGGTTTTAAAAGAGGTGATTATAGAAAATAACCTGTCAACCTCTTCAAATATCTCAGATGCTTCATCATTGCGTCCCAGCTTCTTCAGAACGTGCCCTGGTTTATACCATACACGTATGTCATCCGGATTTACCCCGATCGCATGATCAAGTGCCTGAGCTGCCTCTTCATAGCGTTCTAACTTAATCAGGATCAATCCTTTGTTATACCAGATGTCGGTTTTTCCGGATCAATCTCTGCCGCCTGGTTGTAAGCAGAAATTGCCTCCTGAAATACTTCAGATGCTTCATTGTTGCGTCCCAGCTTCTTCAGAATTTGCCCTTTTTTATACCACGCACGTGTGTCACCCGGATTTATCCCGATCGCATGATCAAATGCCTGAACTGCCTCTTCATAGCGTTCTAACTTGATCTGGATCAATCCTTTGTCATACCAGATGAGTGTATTTCCCGGATCAATCTCTATCACCTGATTGTAAACGGAAATTGCCTCCTCATAGCGTTCTAAAATATCCAGGGTCTTTCCTTTGCTATACCAGATGTCAGTATTTTCCGGATCAATCTCTGCTGCCCGGTTGTAAACGGAAATTGCCTCCTCATAGCGTTCTAAAATATCCAGGGCTCTTCCCTTGTAATACCATAGGCCATCATTTTCCGGTTCAATCTCTATCGCTTCATTGAAAGCGGAAAGTGCCTCCTCATTGCGTTCCAAATCATTCAGGGCCATTCCTTTTCTATACCATGTGAAGGCATCTTCCGGATCAATCTCTATCGACCGGTTGTACGCGGAAACTGCCTCCTCATAACGTTTTAATTCATTCAGAGCCCTTCCTTTTTCAAACCATATGCCGGCATCTTCCGGATCAATCTCTATCCCTTCATTGAAAGCGGAAATTGCCTGCTCATAATATCCAAATTGAGCATCCACAATTCCTTCACATTTCAATGAATGTACAGACTTCGGTTTAATCTCCATCGCACCATTGAATGTCTGAATTGCCTCTTCAGAGTGCCCGGGGTTATTCAGGACAGTTCTTTCGTCGTTCCAGGTTCTTTTACTATCTGAATTCATTTCTATTACACGACTGTATGTACCAGGATCTTCCTGATATTGATTAAGATAAAATGTACAGATCCTTTAATGTTCCTTAATACCTCATCATCCGGATTCCCATGAAGCCGAACGAAAGTTCTGTAAAATTGAAATAGCCCTGTATCCAACATTTATTAATCAGCGGCCTTACACTTCTCCGCGGGCTTGTGGAAGGAAAAGGCCGGGGTCGTGGCAGGGTGTATATGCTCTCT